>JAFVRI010000090.1 GCA_017504335.1 Clostridia bacterium | reverse complement strand
GGTGATCAATTCAAATTCAGTAGGCTGATCGGTCATAGCATCGGCAAAGGGCTTTACATATTCCGTAATATCTGCCAATTCCTCATTGGAAATCGGTTCTCCATTCACACACATTCTTTCATTGAAAAAACGGATATAGGGAGAGGTATAAAGTCCCACACGATATCCTGCCGCACGTAGAATCGAGGACAGCATCGAGCAGGTCGATCCCTTTCCGTTCGTTCCCGCTACATGGATAAATTTCAGTTCATTCTGAGGATTTCCGAGGCGGTCGCAAAGAACGCTGATCCGTTCAAGCCCGGGCTTGCAGAATGTCCAGCTGATGGAATGAATATATGCAAGCGCTTCGTCGTAGTTCATGACAGACAATCCTCCTACTGAATATCATGCAACACGCGCAAAAAATTCTTTCTGCGGTACAGCATGCACAAAATCAATATTTCAACCGTGGCGATTCCCACATACAGAGGGATTCTCCACAAAATAAGAATTCCGTAATATTGATACAGACCGATGGACTTTACAATCATGGAGCCGATCACATGAGCGATGACACCCGACGCAACAATCTGCAAGCATCCGCTTTTTTTGACAAGATAGTGCGAAACAGTTCCCGCACAGGCTCCGATCAGTCCCGCGCCTACCGTAACGAGCAGGTTCGGAGGATAGATCTGATTGGAAAAAAGATAGCTGACAAGATCCGAAGCCACACCAACCATACAACCGACAATGGGTCCGAACATCATTCCCGCCATTAAAATCGGCAAATTTTCAAAGGTAATACGGTATAGCCCCGCGCCAAAATTCAGATAGTTTTTGCAGAATATACCGATGATTACACTCATGGCGACCAGCATTGCTGCCACGGTCATTCCCTTGACATTGGGAAACAGCTTTTTCTTTTGCTTCATAAAAAAATTCCTCCCTTCCTCGACTGCATATGGCGAAGGAAAGAAGGCTCTTCTATGGCCTCAAGGCTTTGCCGTATGAAGCGGGATGCAGAATATGGACCGCAAGCAATTTGCTTTTCGTCTTATCGGCAACTCCCCGTCCGACAAGCACTTTACGCTCATATTCCTACTCTTCTTTACGTTATGTTGATAGGATCTCTCTTATCACGTATTATTATAGCACAATTTTGATTCTTGTCAAGATTTTCTTGAATTTTTTTCCCGTCTGTGCTATAATAACAGTATCTTAAAGAAAGGAACTACCTCTGACATGCTTCACAAAACTCTTACACTGGATCCACGGTATCCCGAGGCTACCCTTACCACCTACATCCATGACGACAGCGAACGCAAACCTCATCCCCGCCCCGCTATTGTGGTATGTCCCGGAGGCGGCTACCACGGTCTGGCTTCTCACGAGGGAGAGCCGATCGCGCTCTTTTATATGACCCACGGCATGAACGCCTTCGTCCTTCGCTACGGTGTGGGCGAGAACGCAACGAACGGTCGTCCTCTCATTCAGGCGGCAATGGCGATCAAGCACGTACGTGAGCATGCCGAGGAATACAATATCGACCAAAAAAAGATTCTCATTCTCGGCTTTTCCGCAGGCGGTCATCTGGCGGGAAGCGCCGGTGTGCTTTGGAATTCCGCTCTCGTTCGGGAGGCGTTGGGGATCACCGAGGAGACCGAGGGTATCAACCGTCCCGACGGCATGATCCTTTGCTATCCCGTTCTGACGGCACTGGAATACCGCCATAAGGGTTCGTTCCGTTATCTGCTGGGAACGGGTTCGGAGGAACCCTCCGAGGAAGCACGCAGGGCTTGGTCTTTGGAGCTTCACGTAGATTCGACCACCCCGCCCGCATTCATTTGGCACACCTTCAATGACCAAGGTGTCCCCGTTCAAAATTCTCTTTTGATGGCAAATGCCTTGAGTCTTGCAAAGGTTCCCTGTGAGCTGCACGTCTTCCCCGACGGACCTCATGGCTTAGGCATCCCGAAGGATCGCCCCCACATTGCCAAGTGGGCGCCTCTTTCCGCAGAATGGGCGAAGGAGCTTTTCGAAGAAAAAAACTCATAAATACCATATAAAAAACAGCCGCACGAATGCGGCTGTTTTCCTTTAAAATTCGATATCGTCAATCAGACCGTTGTCGATCAGACTCTTTAGGAGCGGAAGCTCACGCATGGCCCAATATCTTCCGTGCTCGGTATTCAGCACGGCAATGGGATCCTCGGGAACCGATGCGGGGCATCCCGTTACCTTCACGGATCGGGGCAAAAACAGCTTGCCAAGTCCCAAGCTCCGACGAAGGTGTGAGGCGGAGGTGACGATCATCACGCTCTTTACATTCTGAATCTTAAACGCTTTGTTGAAAAGAATGGTTCCGTAGAGCATATTCTCCTTGGTGGTGGTAGCTCGATCCTCAACAAGAATTGCTTCCTCGGGGACACCTTCTTTACGAAGGATGTTCGCTAAATATTCTGCCTCGCTGATCTCCCTGCCATCGAAGTTCCACTTGACACCGCCGCTGGGGATCAGCGTTTTGACCCTGCCTGCGTGCCAAAGCTCTGCCGCTTTATAGGCGCGCTCTCCGCAATGGTTAGGATTTCCGCCAAGCACCAATGCCACGTCGGCGCATTCCCCGTCATCTCGGCTGACACCGTAAAGGATCTCTGCCAATTGCTCATTGGAAAGAGATTCAAACTCTTCTTTTTTTATTT
>JAFVRI010000089.1 GCA_017504335.1 Clostridia bacterium | reverse complement strand
TTGATTGTTGATTTTTTCTGAAAATTCGTTATAATATTACCGTACAAAGTGTTCGGTAGTAAATATATTATATCGAATTTTTCATGCTCTGTCAAGATGAAGGAGGACATAATGAAAAGAATCATTGAATTTCTATCCTGTATTCCCATGACCGCGGTGGGCGGTGTCTGCCTGATCCTCAGCTTTGTATTGCCGAAGGTGAATGTCAATCTCCCCGTGGATCCCGCTTGGGCTACAGTGGTAATCAGCGGACTTCCCCTTTTTTATCTTGCTGTTCGGAGACTGATCTGCAATCCCGGTATCCGTAAAATTTCCTCGGCACTTCTGATTACCGTCGCTATGATTGCCGCAATCATCATCGGCGATCTGTTTGCGGCAGGCGAGGTTGCCTTTATTATGGCGCTGGGAGAGATTCTGGAGGATCTGACCACCGACCGTGCGAAAAAGGGACTCAAAAAACTGATCTGTTTGACACCCACCCAAGGACGAAGAATGATCGACGGCTCGGAAGAAATGATCCCTGCGGAGAAGATCCGTTGCGGTGATATTCTGCGGATCCTTCCCGGTGAAGCAATTCCCGTGGACGGTGTGATCCTTCGGGGTGAGACCTCGGTGGATCAATCGATCATGACGGGCGAATCCCTTCCCGTGGATAAAAATGAAGGGGACGAGGTGTTCTGCGGCACCATCAACCGCTTTGGTGTCATTGACATCCGTGCGACCAAGGTATCGGAGGACAGCTCTCTGCAAAAGCTCATTCGCATGGTCAAGGAAGCCGAGGAGAAAAAAGCACCTATGGCACGCATTGCCGATCAATGGGCAAGCTGGCTCGTTCCCGTTGCCATGGTGATCGCGATCCTGACGGGTCTTGTCTCGCAGAACGTTACAAGAGCTGTAACCGTGTTGGTTGTATTCTGTCCCTGTGCACTGGTTCTTGCCACTCCGACGGCAATTATGGCTGCCATCGGTCAGGCAACCAAGCACGGTGTCATCATTAAATCGGGTGAGGCACTCGAGAAAATGGGAAGGGTAGATACCGTTGCGTTTGACAAAACCGGAACTCTGACCTATGGCAGATTGGAGGTTTCGGACGTCCTCTCCTTTGACGGACGCACCGACGAAACCGTTCTGCTCTCTTTGGTTGCCTCCGCAGAAGCGAAAAGCGAGCATCCCCTTGGAAAAGCCATTGTCACTCACGCCAAGGGAAACGGAATCGAGATCACGGAATCCGACCGTTTTTCCATGGAATCGGGAAAAGGAATTTTTGCAGAGGTAGGTGGCAGAAGCCTTCTCTGCGGAAATGAAAGTTTTCTCCTTGATCACGAAATCATCATTCCATCGGAAATTGTCGCGAAATCGGAAGAGCTCCGTAAGCAAGGCAAAGCACTGGTGTTTGTTGCGGAAAACGGTTCGTGCATTGGGATCGTTGCGCTTTCCGACGTTCTTCGCCCCGATGCCGCACAGATGGTAAGCAAGCTGCACGTAATGAATACCGAATCCCTGCTTCTGACGGGTGACAACCGAATGACCGCCGATTATTTTTCGACGCAGGTGGGCATCCGTGAGGTTCGTTCGGAGTTATTGCCCGAACAAAAGGTGGCGGAAATCGTTCGTCTGCAACAGAATCACCGCTCGGTCTGCATGATCGGTGACGGCGTCAACGATGCCCCCGCCCTGAAGACCGCCGACGTGGGCGTTGCCATGGGCAGTATGGGAAGTGACATTGCGGTAGAAGCCGCCGACATTGCCCTGATGAGCGATGACATTTCGAAGATACCCTACCTCAAGCGGTTGGCAAAAGCCACGGTCAACACCATCAAATTCAGCATTTCTCTGTCCATGTTCATCAACCTTTTGGCGGTTCTGCTTTCGGTTTTGGGTGTTCTCAATCCCACCACGGGAGCGCTGGTCCACAATGCGGGCTCTTGCTTCGTTGTCCTGATCGCGGCGTTGCTGTACGACAGAAAATTCAAATCGTAAATAGTAAACAAGATAAAGAAAACGGCGGGAATCCCGCCGTTTTCTTTATTTCAAGAAGAAATGCAAAAGCTTCTCAAAAAATTTGCTTTTATAGGGCTGATATCGCATAGGCAGATCCAGCCAGGTCTTTTTATCCACGATGGATTTGTAATGCGTAAACGCGTCAAAGCCATCCTTGCCGTGGTAGCTTCCCATGCCGCTCTCCCCCACTCCGCCAAAGCCCATTTCGCTGGTGGCTAAGTGAATGATCACGTCATTGATGCAACCGCCACCGTAGGACAGCTCGGCAGTCACTCTCTTGATATGCTTTTTGTTGCTTGTAAACAGATAGAGTGCCAGAGGCTTATCTTTCGTTTTCAGCTCATCCACCACCGCATCAAAATCCTCAAAGGTCAAGATCGGCATAATGGGTCCGAAGATTTCCTCCCCCATAACAGCATCCCCGTAGGTCACACCATCCATGACAGTGGGCGCGATCTGACAGGTCTCGGCATTGACATTGCCTCCGACGACCACCTTCTTTTCATCAATGAGACCGCAAAGCCTCTGAAAATGCTTTTCGTTGACGATCCTTCCGTAATCCCTGTTGGCAAGGGGATCCTCCCCATACTGCCGTTTGATTTCCGAAGCGACCGCTCTCACGAATTCATCCTTGACCGATTGCTCGCAAAGGATGTAGTCGGGAGCCACACAGGTCTGACCGCAATTGAGATATTTTCCGAACACGATTCGTTTTGCCGCAAGGGGAATGTTTGCGCTTGCAGCTACAATACAGGGGCTTTTTCCACCAAGCTCCAGCACGGCGGGAGTCAGATGCTCCGCGGTATGGCGCAGCACCTCCTTGCCCACTGCCTGACTTCCCGTGAAGAAAACAAAGTCAAATTTTTGATCCAGAAGCGCCGTATTCTCTGTCCTGCCTCCCGTAACCACCGCCACATACTCGGATGGGAAGCATTCCTCCATGATCGATTCCACAATACGACTTGTGGCGGGGGAATACGCGCTTGGCTTAAGGATCGCCGTATTGCCTGCGGCAATGGCGGCTGCCAAGGGCTCGATCGTCAAAAGAAAGGGATAATTCCATGGGCTCATAATCAGCGTATTTCCATAGGGAACAGGCTGCTTATAGCTACGCGATGAAAACTGCGCGAGCGGGGTTTTTACCCTTTTTCGCTTGGCAAACCGCTTCACATGCCGAATCATATACGAGATCTCGGTCAGTGCAAGACCGCTCTCGCACATAAAGCTCTCATAATGGCTTTTTCCGAGATCGCTCTTCAGGGCATCGTTGATCTCGGTTTGATGGCTCTGTACGGCACGATACAGTTTTTTAAGCTGCTCCAGACGGAATGTGACGGGAAGCGTCACACCGCTTCTGTAAAAGCTCCTTTGTTTTTTCAATAATTCCACGATTTCTTGAGCCGTCATATCCGTTTTCTCCTCTTCGAACATTCGCCTTTTTCTTTTTTCAGTATATCACAAACCCCATAAG
>JAFVRI010000088.1 GCA_017504335.1 Clostridia bacterium | reverse complement strand
TCGTACAGGTGTCTCATATCATCGATGCCATACTGCTTCATAGCAATACGCTCAATACCCATACCAAACGCAAATCCGCTGTATACATTCGGGTCGATTCCGCAATTCGAAAGAACGAAGGGGTGAACCATTCCCGCGCCAAGAATTTCAATCCATCCCTCATTTTTGCAGAGACGGCATCCCTTACCTCCGCAGACGAAGCAGGAAACGTCAACCTCGGCGGAAGGCTCGGTGAAGGGGAAGTGGTGAGGACGGAAACGCAAGCGGGTATCGCTTCCGAAAAATTGCTGTGCAAAGGTTTCCAGCATGCCCTTCAAGTCTCCCATGGTAATGCCTTTGTCAACCACAAGACCTTCGATTTGATGGAAGAGTGGAGAGTGAGTGGCATCCACTGCGTCGGAGCGGTATACACGTCCGGGGGAGATGACACGAATCGGGGGCTTCTGCTTTTCCATGGTGCGAACCTGCACGGGGGAAGTTTGAGAACGAAGCAGAATATTTTCCGTAATGTAGAAGGTATCCTGGGTATCGCGTGCGGGATGATTTTCAGGGATGTTCAGCGCCTGGAAATTGTAGTAGTCATATTCTACCTCGGGACCTTCCGCAATGGAGAAGCCCATTCCGATAAAAATATCCTCAATGGTGCGCTGTACATGGTTCAAGGGGTGAGCATGTCCCATACGGGGAGCATTCGAGGGCATGGTTACGTCAATTTTTTCTGTCTGTAGCTGTTCCTCCAGCTGCTTCTGCTTTGCAAGCTGTGCCTTGGCAGTAAGCTCCGCCTCGATTGCAGCCCGCACTTCATTGGCAAGCTGACCGATGATGGGACGCTCCTCTGCGGACAGGGATCCCATTCCGCGAAGAACAGAAGTAAGCTCACCTTTCTTTCCCAGATATTGAATGCGGATCTGTTCAAGATCCGCATCGGGAGCTTGAATGGCAGACAGCGCATGTTCTCTGATTCGTTGTAACGTGTCTTTCATTGTAATTCCTTTCTTATATTGAATAATTTTCATCAAAAATAAAAACCGCCTATATATGTGAAAACATACATAGGACGGACTTTGCCCGCGGTACCACCTAAATTTCGGTATCAACCAACACTCAATGCCGATAACGGTGGCAACCGGATTCGACTACTTGACTTCACCGAATCTGCTCCGAAGGGAAATGCAATATTTTCACTTGTAAACCGCTTTCAGCCCGTGACGGTTTTCTCTGTGACAAGAGATGAAAATACGCCGACTTCATCTTTGCAATTTCTATTTGAACAAACTATATTATATCACATTTATTTTGCTTTTTCAAGAGCTTTTTGAAAAATAAAAGAGAAGATGCAATTTTTTTGCATCTTCTCTAAAATATTATTCTGTTACCTGAGGAAGGTGATCGTGATAATCTTCCAATTCAAGCTTGGTGAAGATCGGAGTCTTGTAGTAGGTAAACTCATAATCCGAAAGATCATCGTGAACCATAACCGCATCCTTATTGTATACGATGGGGATGATAGGCAGCTGCTTCATCAGCTGTTCCTCAGCTGCATGGAGCTTGTTAGCTCTTCCTTCGACGGAAGCGGTGAAGGCCTCATGAATCAGCTGGGTATATGTATCATCCTTCCAGCCGGTTGCGTGGATGGGGGCCTCCATTACGGTGCTTCCGCCAAACTTTTCACCGGTGTAGCCCTGTGCAAAGGGAGCAAGAACAGAGAAGGGATCCATAGAGTATGCCACGTAGTCGATGGCAGCAACCTGATAGTCACCTGCAAGATATTTCTCGTGGAAAATATCATCCTTAACACCGGAGATCTTTCCGATGGTCTTGTCCTTGTCCTCGTTATCCACTACATCAATTGCGTTAACGGTTACATCAAAGCCAAGTGCCTTCCAAGCCTTTTGAACTTCACCCGCGATAAGAAGGTGAACCTCGTCATATGCGGGAACAGAGATAGCAAAGGAATACTTAGAGGGATCTGTGATACCTACGGTTGCGAGTTTATTCTTTGCTGCATTAATCGTATTCTGATCTGTAGTGGTATTCAGATAAGCGGAACTCTTTTCGTAGAACGTGGTAACCGAATCAAACCAACCGGGCTCCTCGGGGGTATTAAATACTGCCTTGGGAACCAAGCCGGTTGCAGCCTCAGCAAATACAACCTTCTTGGCAATTTCTTCACGGTTGATTACCTCGGAAAGTGCCTGGCGAACCTCTGCCTTGGCAAAAATCTTTTCGCCATTAATGACCGCATTCTGATTCAAAACGTAGGTGTGCGTGCTCATGGAATCGGAAACTGTAGCCTTGTCCTTCCATTCGCCGCGAAGCGAAAGAGGAATATCTCCAACAAAGAAGAGCTCACCGTTTTCATAAGCCTCTTTGATCTCTGCATCGGTCTTGGTGTAATCAACAACCAAACGGTAGGGAGTTACACTCTCGTCGATTACATCCAGATCAGGATTGCGGTAGTAGTAGGGGTTTCTTTCCAATACAAGACGGCGATCGTTGTCGTTGTAGGAAATTTCACGAAGCTTAAAGGGACCGCTCGTGACGATCAGGGAAGGCTTCTTTGCCCAGTCAAGAACGTCGTAGGTGCTATATACGCAAGACTCATACAGAGGAGCCAATGCGTAGCTGGTCAGGTTCATAATGAACTTGTCAATGTCGACGTTTTCTTCAAAGTCAATGATAAGCTCGGTTCCGCCACGAGAGCTGATTCCGATATCGTCAACGCTGATGCCGTTGATGTTTTCCTTGGCTGCTCTTGCATTCTTGATATCATAGAGAAGCGCGGCGGCGGCGAAGGAGTTGTTATTGTCAAGAATTCGTCTCCAGGAACAAATGACATCATCTGCAGAAACTTCTCTGCCATTAGACCAAGATGTCTTGTTGAGGGTGATGGTCATCTGATTGGTTTCTTCATCGTAGGTATATTTCTTTGCCAAGGAATTCTCAACCTCTCCGTCCTCGTTCAGAATGAACAGGTTATCAAAGAGAAGGCTGACGACCTTCAGCGCGGAATCATTGCCGTACGCCATTGCTGGGTCGAAATTATACAGGGGATCAGTCAGGTACATATTGATATATGCACCGAAATCGTTTTCGTCTTTTTCCTTTGCACATCCGGAAAAAACGGCAACAACCATCAAAAGACAAAGGGCTAATGAGATGACTCGTTTCATCATTGCAGGGAATACCTCCTAAAGAATTGTAACAAGAAACAATACTTGATTTTTTACTCACATCATTATATCATTTTTCTTAAGTAAAATCAATGTTATTCGAGCAAAGAATTTGAGTTTTGGTTGATTGCACAATATAAAATGTTTTTAGTTGTGCAAAATTTACAGAAACAAAGGAATGATAATATATGATAAATCAGGGATGATCTGCCAATGATTGAAAAATTGAAAGCAAGCGAGAGATTTTTGCGAATCGAGTCCTCATGGAAGGCATAGTGGCTCGGAAAGGATCATATGATTAAATGAGATACCGGTATGGAGGAGGAGAAGAATGGAAGATAAAAAGAAAAGAATCTCGGGGAGAGATCCGATACCGCAGCTGGAACAAGGGGATTTTTCGATTTTTGTTCATCGAAAAAAAGGCGGAAAAGCCAAAAGAAGAATGAACCTTGCTTTTACGATCCTTGCGGGCTTTTTATGCTTGAGCATCCTTTTTCTCACGTTGCTCGAAACGGGATACGAATGGCTGCCAAATGGGATTGTATCACGCATCGCTGCCTATATTACGGAATCAGAATTCAGAGATTTATCCGGTGGAGACAGCGAAAGCAAGGAACTGACAGAGGACTCTGCTCTGATGGAGGTATTAGAAGGCTTTCTTATCCCGGATCGGGATTTCCCGGATCAGGGGGAAGAGGATGAGGGAGGGGCTGATTGGGAAACGGACGAGCCAATTCCCGATCCGAAGGAGCCCTTGACGCTTCAGACACTGTATGCCTTTGATTATGGTGCCGTCCCGGAGGGAGAAACACCGATCATCCCTATGGATCTGTCCTTGTCGGAATTTGGAGATGCCTACATCAACAACGCTACGGGGTTAAAGCCCGATACGAAAAAGCTTCTTTCCATGAATTTAAAGGATGTTCCGACTCTTCTTTCGGTAAACCGCGGAGCAGATCCGCTTGTTTTGATTTTACACACGCACGGAACAGAAGGGTATAGCGAAAACGGAGCCATTTCCTTTTTGGATCGAGGAGAAGATCTGGCAAGAAGCTCGGATCCCTCCCAAAATGTGTTGGCGGTCGGGCAGGTATTGGCAGAGACGCTCAATCGTGCGGGAGTGAACACGCTACACTGTACTGTTATGCATGATCAGCCTCAATACAAAGATTCGTATAGACGGTCGGAAGAAACCATTCGCAGGTATTTGAAGGAATATCCTTCCATTCGGCTGGTGATTGATCTTCATCGGGATTCTGTGTTGAAATCCGGAGGTGAATTGGTTCGCCCGGTGACATTGGTGGATGGAGAGCCAACGGCACAAATGATGTGCGTGATCGGGAGCAATTGGAATGGAGGAAGCTATCCGAACTGGGAAAAGAATCTTGCGCTTGCCTTGAAGCTCCGAGCGGAAATGAACCGCGAGGGAGAAAATATATGTCGCCCCGTTTATTTGAAGGGCTCGACCTATAATCAGGAGCTGGCACCTTATTCCTTGCTTGTGGAAATGGGAGCAAGCGGCAATAGCTTAGAAGAGGCAAAACGGGCAGCGGAGAAATTTGCCATGGCATTGATCACGATAGCCCCCGCATTGTGAAAAAATATTTCGTTTATGGAAAAATAATTTTAAAAAGCCCTTTACAAACCGAGAAAAGTATGGTATAATTGTTCCATAAACGGAACAGGAGTGGCGTATGGATTATATTGATCGAATTAAAAAAATCAAAAGTGAAAAAAAGATCACCAATGATCGTCTTTCCGAATTGACGGGAATTCCTCTGGGAACGCTCAGCAAAATTCTGGCGGGGATCAGTGATTCGCCGAAGCTTTCCAACATTGTCGCTATTGCCGACGCGTTGGAATGCTCCTTGGACTACCTTGTCAGCGGAGTGACCAGAAATACCAATAATTATACTCTTACCTTTGAGGAAATTGAGTTGATTGAGGATTATCGTATGTTGGATCCTCACTCCAAGGAATTAACCAAAATGGTGATTACCAAGGAGAAGGAACGAGAGGAAATTTCCGCAAGAGGTACGGTCTCTGCGCTGAAAAAACAGGGAACAGCAGAGTTTACGAAAAAATCGGTTCGCGGACGGGAAACAAAGATTCTTCCCACACCTACCGCCATTACCCATGCAAACGGAATCGGAAAGCGTACTCTGTTGCTGTATAATCTGCCTGTATCCGCGGGTCCCGGTGTTTATTTGGATGACAGCACTGCCGATGAAATCCTTGTGCCTGATGGAGAAAAAACAAGGGCTGCAGACTTTGCTCTGAGAATCAGCGGAAACAGTATGGAGCCAAAATATCACGACGGTGATGTGGTGTTGGTGCAGGATTGCGACTCGGTAGAGGTCGGTGAGTTTGGCGTATTTATTTTGGATGGGAACGGATATTTCAAAAAATATGGCGGAGATTGCCTGATTTCGCTCAATCCCGAATACGGAAATATTCTTCTGAAGGAATATGCCGAGGCAGTTTGCTGCGGACGTGTGGTTGGAAAGCTGAAAAAGAAATAAATTAAAATTCCTTGCAAGTGGTATTGCAAGGAATTTTTTTTGTCTCAGATGGTATAATAAAAAATAAAAGGGAGTTTTATGAAAATATTGGAGGCACTCACCGATACCAATATAGGAGGGGCGGGAATTTTGCTTGCGACCCGTTGCGCGTATCTGGATCGATCGAAATATGAAGTGACAATCGTACTTCCGAAGGGGAGTCAATTAAAGGAACGATTCGAACGATTGGCGATTGATGTGATCGAGATCGATGCCTGCTATGACCGATCCTTTGAAGGAAGGAGTATTCCGAAATGGATTGCTGTTTTAAAAAGGATTCGCCCGGAGCTTGTGAACTGTCACGGATGTCTTTCGTGCAGAATTGCTGCCCGTTTGTGCCATGTTCCTGTCTTAGTGGATACCCGACATTGCGCTTTTCCGCCTCGAAAATGGCAAACAAGATTTCCTGGAAAATATTTTCTCGGGTGGGGAATGCGTATGCTTTCTGATCAAACCATTGCGGTTGCGGATGCTGCCAAGCAAAATCTTTTGGAAATGGGGGGCGATCCGCATCGGATTCGCGTGATCATCAACGGTGCAGAAGCCATTTTTCCCATGGGAGAAGAGGAAAAAAGGAAAACAAGAGAAAGACTGGGTATTCCCAATCATGCAATCGTTGTAGGGATGTTTGCTCGGTTGGAAGCCTACAAGGGACATGCTTGCTTTCTCCGAGCGGCAAGCCTGCTTATAAAAAAGAATCCGAACTTTCGTTTTCTGATCGTTGGTGACGGAAGCATGGCAGATGCCTTGAAAAAGGAAGCCGGACGGATGGGAATTAAGGAATACACGCTTTTTACCGGGTTTGCATGTGATGTAGCACCCTTATGGAATATCACACAGATACAGGTGAACTGCTCGGTCGGAACAGAGACCTCCTCTCTTGCTTTGTCGGAGGGAATGAGCTTGGGAATACCGGCTGTTGCCAGCAACTTCGGAGGAAATCCGTATATGATCCGAGACGGTGAAAATGGGTTTCTGTTTCCGATGGATCAACACGAGATCCTTGCCGAACGAATTGAATCCATTGCTGGGGATCCACTTCTTTATTTGCGTTTATCCAAGGGGGCTCGGCGGAGGTTTGAGCAAGAATTGAATGCTCAAAGAATGACAGAGGAGACCGAAGCACTGTATGACGCTCTGTTGTTAAGCAAAGGGTATCGATCGCGAGGATAACGCAGGAAAGTAAGCTTATTCCAAGGCGAAAATTTCACGGATTCGATTGTTGAAATATTCGTTTTTTACAACAAGCTCACGGATGGAATGATAAATGGATACGAGATTTTGTTGCAGGTTGCTTCGCAACGAATGATAAAGCTCCAAGTAGTTTGCGATTTTACCTCGAAAGTTTTTGTATTCAAGAAGCATTTGATCGCAAGCACACAGAATAGAAGCACACTCTTGGGCTTGCATCCATAAGGAAAGCTGTTCGATATATGGATCGAAGCGATCGGTGTAGGAGATCAGATCGAATGTAAAATGCTCCATAGACTCGGATAGATCATCCGATACGTGAAAGGAAACATCCCAAAGTCCGTTTTGAATGGAAATGGGGAATTTGATCATCAATCGATTGATGTCATTGCTGAGAAGCTTACAAAGAGAGCGACAGTCATTTGCGATTTCAATGTGCGTTTTTGTTGACAAAACGTGAAATCCTCCTTACGTTAAATAGAAAACAAGAAGCCCATTTCATACATGGGCTTCTTGTTTTACGGGTATTCAGCGAATTTCTACATTTACCTCTCTACCGTCCATGGAAGCGGCTGCTCTCATAACAGTACGGATGGCTTTTGCAATTTTTCCGTGCTTACCAATGACCATACCCATGTCATCTTCTGCCACGCTCAATACCAAATCCACCTTTTTGCCGTTTACGGTTTCTTTTACGAAAACCTCGTCAGGGCTGTCAACAATGGCTTTGGCAATGCCGCATAAGGTTTCTCTTAAATCGGTCATTTGAAGTCACCGTTGCATTAGTCAACAATGTTGGACTTCTTCAGCAGAGCCTTAACGGTGTCAGTGGGCTGTGCACCGTTCTTGATCCAGTTCTGAGCCTTCTCAGCGTCAACAGTGATGGTTGCGGGCTCGGTCAGGGGGTTGTA
>JAFVRI010000087.1 GCA_017504335.1 Clostridia bacterium | reverse complement strand
CTTCCCTTATTCCCAAGGGAAGGGGCCGTCACCGATGATAGCGGTGAGATCATCCTTGTGGCAGAGGGTAAAGAGACGGCGGACACCGATTTTAGAGGAATCGCAGAGAAAATATTTGCGCGTGCTTCGGGAAAGCATCACACGGCGCAAGGCGGTCTCCGCCTCGGAAGCATCGGTGATCTCTCCCTCTTCGGAGATTCCCTGACTGGAGAAGAAGACGGCATCGGCAGAAAAATCCATGAGCGTTTTTTCAGCCTCCCAGCCCACCAGCGCATGGTTCTCGGTGCTGTACAACCCGCCTGTGGAATAGAGACGGATCGAAGGATTTCTGCACTCGCTGAACACCTGCAGATTATTGGTAATGATGGTCAGATCCCGACGGTCGTTCAGATAGCGAAGCATACGGCGAACCGTAGAGGACGCATCCATCATGACGGTGTCCCCGTCCCGAATGAGGGCAGCCGCACGGCGTGCCAGATCCTCCTTGGCGGCAGAATGTTCGGCATCCCGAAGGGATACGGGAACAACACCGTTGCGATTGCCCGACAGCATGACTCCGCCATAGTGACGGATCACCAAGCCCTCCTGCTCCAAAGCGGCAATGTCTCTTCGCACCGATGCCTCGCTGATAAACAGCTCGCCTGCCAGCTCCCGCACCGTAGCGCTTGGCTTTTTCTCCAAATATTCAAGAATCCTTTCTCTCCGTTCGTAAGGAATCATAGGGCATGCCTCCTGATAGAAAATGAAAAAGTTTGCAAATCCTTGCGTCAAAAGGCGAAAAAATGTCATTCTTTCCTTCACCTATTGACAAATATGTATTGATTATATATAATATGGTGTTGCAAGGGTATTTTCATTATATCACAAATTTCAAACTTTTGCAAGAAATTTCATTTTTTATCAAATCAAACACAAAAGGAGAACAGAAAACATGGCAATCGTTACAATCATTGGCGCAGGCATGATGGGCTCTGCCCTGGCATTCCCCGCAAGAGAAAACGGCAACGAGGTTCGTCTGGTCGGTACGCATCTGGACCGTGAGATCATCGAGACCTCCAAGAAGACAGGCCGTCACCCCAAGTTCAACAAGGATTTCCCCGCAGGTGTCAAGTACTACCAGATCGAGGAAGTGGATGAGGCAATCAAGGGCTCCGATATGATCATCGGCGGTGTCAGCAGCTTCGGTGTTGATTGGTTCGGCGACGAGATCCTTCCCCGCATTCCCGACGAGATCCCCGTACTCAGCGTAACCAAGGGTCTGTGGGATACCCCCGAAGGAAAGCTTCTGACCTACCCCGACGTATGGCAGAAGAAGCTGGATGAGCTTGGAAAGAAGCTGGTCCTCAATGCGATCGGCGGTCCTTGCACCAGCTACGAGCTGGTCGCTCATGACCAGACCGAGGTCGCTTTCTGCGGAAAGAACATGGAGATCCTCCGCAAGCTGAAGTCTATCATGGCAACCGATTACTATCACATCAGCCTCTCCACCGACGTAACGGGTATTGAGAGCGCTGTTGCTCTGAAGAACGGCTACGCTCTGGCAATCGCCCTGACCATCGGTCTGAACCAGAAGGAATTCGGTCTGGACAGCGAGCTGCACTTCAACTCTCAGGCAGCCATCTTCGGACAGAGCTTGAAGGAAATGACCCGTCTGCTGGCATATCAGGGTGCCGCAACCCTTGAGAACATCACCGTTGGCGGCGGAGACCTGTACGTTACCGTTTACGGCGGCCGTACCCGTCTGGTCGGAATCCTCCTCGGCCGCGGATTGAACATCGATGAGGCAAAGGCTGAGCTGAACGGCGTCACCTTGGAGTCTCTCGTAGTTGCCGTCCGTGTTGCCCGCGCTGTCAAGGTTGCCGCTAAGAACGGTGTCCTCGACGTAAAGGACTTCCCCCTGCTCATGCACGTGGATGAGATCCTCACCGATAAGAAGGCGGTCAACATTCCTTGGGAGACCTTCACCTTTGAGGTATAAAAAAAGCCCTCTCGGGCGATAACATCCATAAAAAAAAGAAATGACCCTTACATGCAGGCTGTGCACCACACCTTCATGCAAGGGTCATTTTTGTTCACTCTTGATATCTAACATCTTTTGTAATCCTCTCTTTCTTCAATTGAATCCCGCCGTCTTCCCTTCATTGCTCTCAACTCTCAAAACAAACAAACTACATATTCTCTAAGGAGAATCCCTTGGTTTTGGTTGTGATCCTTGCGGAAAGATCAGGATGTGTTTCTCGGAAAACCGGTTTGAGATCGAACATTCACACACAATCCCGCGTCTCACTCTGACGCGTACCTTTTCGTTCTATCTAAATGAATATTACTACTTGAAGACTGATCTCCTTTTCTGTTCATGCACGAACATGCATTTCCTACGCGATTCCAAATTGCTGCCGATTAAAAGCTGCTACCACATTTTACGTGTTCCTCACTTCATCGATTTGTGACCATTTGTTTCGTTTCGTCTCTTCGTACATATTCGATCGGAATCCATCGGTTCTCCCTGATCGCTTTTCGCGATCCTACGATTCGGTTCAGTTTTATCTTGCCATTGGTCCGTACCTCCTCTGTGTCTATAGTATAGCATATTTTTTATGTCTTTGCAAGTGGCAAATTGTTAAAACTTTCTAATTATTTTTTGTTCAAATCGAAGAAATTGTTTACTTTGACCAACTTTCTGTTGACAAACCCCTATTTTTGTGATATACTGAATATGTTGTGGTGCTTTTAAAAACGAAAGCACCCTTTTTTCTTGACTTTTTTTCGATTCCGTTGTATAATGGAAAGGCAAAAAACTTCGGAGGAACGACACGTGGAAATCCAGCTTTCGGATCACTTTACCTATAAAAAACTCATTCGCTTTACCCTGCCCTCCATCGTTATGATGCTGTTCACATCCATCTATGGTGTGGTGGATGGCTTTTTTGTTTCCAACCTTGTAGGCAAGGAAGCATTTGCCGCGCTGAATCTGATCATGCCCTTTTTGCAGATCCTCGGCGGCATGGGCGCCATGCTTGGTGTGGGAGGAAGCGCATTGGTTGCCAAGACCCTTGGCGAGGGGGATGCCAAACGGGCAGACCGATATTTTACCATGATGATCGAATTGATGATCATCACAGGTATCCTCGGCTCGGTATTGGGCATTATTTTTATCCGACCCGTGTCCTATCTACTGGGCGCGACCGAAGCACTCATTGAGGATTGCGTCATCTACGGACGGGTTATTCTGATCTTCAATACCGCCATGCATGCCCAATATACCTTCCAAAGCTACCTGATCGTAGCCGAAAAACCTCAGCTTGGACTCCTTGTAACGGTCCTTGCGGGTGTTGCCAATATGATCGGAGATTTTCTCTTTATGGCAGTGATCCCCATGGGCATCGCGGGAGCGGCGCTGGCAACGGGCCTTAGCCAATGCGTAGGTGGAATCATCCCCGCCATCTGGTTCTTGACAAAAAAGAATCGCTCTCCTCTTCGCTATGTCAAAACAAAATTTGAGATCATGCCCATGCTCAAGGCATGCGCCAATGGCTCCTCCGAAATGCTGACCAGCGTATCGGGCTCCATCACAGGTATGCTCTATAATTGGCAGCTCATGCGCTATGATCCCGTCAACGGCGTAGCGGCATACGGCGTAGTCATGTATGCGGCATGGATCTTTATCGCCATTTATATGGGATTCTGCTCGGGAAGCTCCCCTGTTATGGGATACCATTACGGTGCGCAGAATCATAAGGAAATGCGGAACGTATTCAAAAAATGTATCACCGTTCTTTGCATCAGCGGCATATGTCTGACCACCCTTGCCATCCTTTTGGCAAAGCCCATTGCCGCACTGTTCGTGGGATACGATGCCGAACTGATGTCCATCACCGTTCGGGCGTTTATCATTTGTGCCCTGCCCTTTCTCTTCATGTGGCTGAACCTCTATACCTCCTCCTTCTTCACGGCGCTGAATAACGGAGCCGTTTCGGCGGCGGTGTCCTTTATCCGATCCCTGGTCTTTCCAACCGTTTGCATCATCGTCATGCCTTATTTCTTCGGATTGGACGGAGTGTGGTACGCCCTGCTCACCTCGGAGCTGCTGGGCACCCTCGTATCGGTAGGATTCCTTGTGGGAAAGCGAAAAAAATACCACTATTGATTCCGTGGAAATCTGTTTCTCCCCTTGACAAATATGCTTTTTTCTGTTATACTGGGGGAGTCGGCGGGGTGTGGCGCAGTCCGGTAGCGCGCGTGCTTTGGGAGCACGATGCCGCAGGTTCGAATCCTGTCACTCCGACCAAAATTGCCGATTTGACT
>JAFVRI010000086.1 GCA_017504335.1 Clostridia bacterium | reverse complement strand
GCTTTTGATCGTTTTAAGTTCTATCAGCATACGTTCTTTATCGTAGATTTGTATTATTACGTTCTGATAAGAAATCGAACCAACGCCAATGGGAAATATAGTGTCCTGATAGAAAATTTGTTTCACATTAGTCGAGCGTATTTTGGCAGCATCTCTATCTGTTGCCAAATGGAATTCATCGGGTATTACATCAGTTAACCCATGGTAATAAAATGCACTATCCATTGCAAAAACAGCATGAGGGTATTTGAAAACAACAACTTCTAATTCCGATACCTGTTTTTTATCAGAATAAATCCCTCGATCTATTTTGTAAAGCTTTTCTGATTGGATCATTTTTTTAATTTGATACAGGTTGTTGTATTTTTTTATACATTCATCAAACGAATACAGCATACAAAACCTCCAATTATTTTTGTAAAAGTCCGCAAAAACGCATCAACTGCGGATATTTACAAAAATTATATCACAAAATTTATAGGTTGTCAAGGTTATTATATCCATTTTGTAATTGAATATGTAAAAAAGCACAGCCCCACCGCAATGGTGAGGCTGTGCTTTTTCTTACTCCTTCTTCTTTGTAAACTTCAGAATAGTATTCATATGCCACTCGGATTTGTTGACGATCTCGAAGGCTGTATCGCTGACAAGGAAGTCGGCGATGGCTGCCTTGGAGATAATATACTTTCCGCTAATGAAGACGGCGCGAATATCCTTTTTCTCAATGTGGTAGAGTATCATGCCCTTGCCATAACCGGTAATTTCGGCGGCTTGCTCGACAGAGAGTGCATCGCTGAAATATTTCAGCCGCTTGTCAACGTGCGCTTTGTATTCATCCCTGCAATCGTCCGAGAGGGTGATATAGCACTCGGCAATCGTTGCCGAATCCATTGGCTGGTGGTTAATCTCCACCTTTCGCCTTGTCGGTTTGGCGTTGAAGATCCCCACGGGGATCTCCTTACGCCTATCGGCTCGTTTCTTCTGCAGATATGCGTCCACATCCTCACGCAGGATGATATATCGGTGTGTTTTGGTTGGTCTGATCCAGCACGGGATGATGCCGTTATTCAGCATCCACGCTGCCTTGCGCTTGCTAACGTGAAGCATCTTGTAGAGTTGTTCCAAGGACATTTCTCCCTCTTTCAGCATATCAGCTCACCTCACCTTCGTCATCATCAGCAAGGAGCTTACCGAGCTTCATGCCTGCCTCGCCCGTAGCGTTGGCATCGAGGTGCGAGTAAATGTCGGCGGTGGTGCTCATATTGCTGTGACCGAGGTATCTCTGAATAACCTTCATGTTCACGTCCAGCGATACGAGAAGCGACGCGCAGGTGTGGCGCAGGTCATGGAAGCGGATCGGTCTTAGACCGCTTCTTTCGAGCAGCACCGGGAAGTGTGCGGTCACGTAGCTCGGCTTGATGAGCTCTCCCAAGGGGTTGACGCAGACCATATCAAGGTGCTTTTTCGAGTAGGATCTGCCAAACTCCCGACGGTAGACCTCTTGCTGTGCCTTGTGGCCGAGTAGTATCTCCTTGACCTCAGGAACCATTTTGAAGCTTCGGCGTGAGCTTTCCGTCTTCATTTCTTCGCTGACAATCTGTTCCGTTTTGCCATTGCGAACCACTTCAAGCACCTTCTGTCCGATGAATATCTTATCGTTTTCAAAGTCGATGTTGCTCCATGACAGCCCCAAGGCTTCGCTTCTTCGCAGACCGCAGTATACCGCGAGAACGATGGGGATATAAATGGTATCGTCCTTGGCATGTTCAAGAAGCTCTTTTACCTCGTCCACCGAGTAGAAGCCGCCGACGAATTTCTTGACCTGCGGACGCTCCACCCTGTCCATGGGATTGTATTCGATGATCTCCTGTCGAATCGCGTATTCGAACGCCGTGTGGAGCAGATTGTGATAGTGAAGCACCGTCTGTTCACTGTCACCGTCCTCACGCAGGTATTCGTAGAAGCCGTAGATCAGCCTCGGCTTGCAATCGGCAAGCGTAATCCTCTCTCCGAAATATTTCTTCATCTTTCCGTTGACTCTGCCCTTGTAGCCGTTGTAGGTGGATTCTTGGATTCTGCGGATGTGAACCTTATCGAGCCAGTCGTTTAGAAAGTGCAGAAGAGGATATTTTTTAGGATCGTCATACCCCTCGAGGAAGCGTCTGTACTCGCTTTCGAATTTGTTCTTCGCCTCTCGTTCAGCCTTGCTGATAACCGACTTGGGAGCGCCCACGGGAAGCCCCAGTCCAATCCATTTTGTCTTGCGCTTCTGCGTGACCGCATCCTTATAGCTGACCACCAGATAGAGCTTGCCTCGCTTCTCCTGAATGCTGCCGGAGACGTCTTTTGTGTAAGTGTTTGACATATCAACCTACCTCCTTATTGATTTTTGTACCACTCACAATATCACACGAAGTGTTCAAAGTCCAGTGCTGTGGGTTCGAAGTTACATTTACAACACAACTTTCTTTTTTACGTTTTCTCTCTCCGCGTACATATTCCATCACAGAGCTTTTCGAGATGCGGTATTCACGCCCGACCTTTCGAGCAAAGACCTTTCCCTCATGGATAATGCGTGAGGCGAGCTTGGTGCTGATGCCCATACACTCGGCGAACTGTGCCAGCGTCATGGCATCGGGATAATTACAAAAGATATTTTTATTGAGCATTGAATCTCCTTTCGTTACATATAAAGTCCGTATTCTTGTTCTTGTTCGTTGTTGGCGCTGTACTTCAAAAGCGCCTTGGGTTCGACCTTGATGCCCATTGATTCCAGCATCATCACGGTCATTTTGTCGAGCTGATGATCCTCAATGGGTGGTGTGAAACGCCCTTCGTATGGCATCGTTTCGAGCAGGTTTTTGAGAAGATTGAAGAGACCGTCGCCCACGGTGTAGCTGTGTTCGGGTTGAAGATTGTTGACATACGACTTGTACTGATCCGCAAGTCCCGATTCACAACCGCCAAGAGCGAAATATATCTCCAAATTTTTCCGCAGGAGCTGCTCGGCAAAGAGCTTATTGTCACGGCATTTATGACCGTCGGGCGTGGTGAAGGTGATATACTTATGGCCTTCTTTCCAGTCAACCTTGTAGCCGTGCATCTCCATTTCATAGATGAAATCTTCCTTGCAGCATGTGTTGTTGGCGACGCTGTATGCCTTTCGACGAAGCATATCCTTCCACTTTGGCATGGATTTGAAGGTGGACTTCGCTTCGGTTTCGGAGAGACTGTACTCGCGGCAGAGGGCGTTTGAGAACTCTTTTACCTTTATCAACTCCGCGGCGGACTGATGAAATTTCTTTCCCGTTTCCATATTCACCGAGTTGAGAATGATATGATTGTGGATGTGGTCGGTGTTCCTGTGCGTGGCAACCAACGCTTGATAGCCACCGAAGTATTCGGCGAAGCGCAGACCGATCTCGTGTGCCATCTCCGGCGTGACGTCATCGTCGGGACTGAAGGCTTGTACGATGTGAACGTAAG
>JAFVRI010000085.1 GCA_017504335.1 Clostridia bacterium | reverse complement strand
CGCCGCCAAAGCCGTTTTCAATGGCAACCGTCATCTGTCCCGCCTTACAGTAATCGGCACGAAGATTGGTCAGCGCCATTTTTGCGGCATGCATGCCAACCTCACGGGGATCGATAAACTCAAACATTTCAAGTCCCATGCCCCGTCCGGGTCCGCAGAAGCCGGACTGGTTCTCTCCGTCCTTCGACGCAATAGCGCTGACGATCAATCGGGTTCTTGTATGAGAATCCTCCTTGAGGAGTCCCTCGCTGTTGGCTACGAGAATCGAATGCTTCACGTTGGCAATAGAGCCCTGTACCTGAGAGATCAGTGCGTCATGCTCCTTTGCGGCAAAGCAAGCGCTCTTCAGAATATCTGCTTTTGCTTTCAGCTCTGCCTTTGCGGGATCGATCCGAACAGGATGTCGGTCAAGCACCGACCCGGGGGTCAGACGAATGGAGATGGGGGCATTTCCCTCTCCCAAGGCATCCGCTGCAGAACGGGCACAGGACAAAAGTCCCGCTTCGGTCAAATCGGTCGTGGATGCATGGACCGTTCTTTCTCCCTTGAATATGCGGATTCCCACACCGGAAAGAACCTGATCTCCCACACGGTCAAGCTTTCCGTCGATCATCTGAATCTGATTGCTGACGGTATGTTCGCCGAACACCTCGGCAAAATCACCGCCTGTGGACAATGCTACGCCAAGGAGTCGCTCAAGCAAGTCTTGCTGAATCATATATCCTCCTTAATCCTGACTTCTCTCGCCAAGAATGTTTCTGTATTTTTGGTAGAAGCTTTCAAAATAGCCACCCTCCAGTGCATTGCGGATCTCTCGGGTCAGACTGTTGTAGAAATACAGGTTATGGGCAACCGCCAAGCGCATACCGAGGGACTCCTTTGCCTTGATCAGATGGCGAACGTAGGAGCGGCTGTAATGACGGCAAGCGGGACAGTTGCAGTTTTCGTCGAAGGGTCTGGGATCTCTTGCGTACTTCTCGTTGAGAAGATTCATTTTTCCGTGCCAGGTAAAGAGATTTCCATGTCTCGCGTTGCGGCTGGGCATAACACAATCGAAGAAATCCACACCCATGTGGACCGCCTCCAAAATATTGCAAGGGGTTCCCACACCCATCAGGTAACGGGGCTTATGCACGGGCATATGAGGCTCTACCGCATCAATGATCCGATACATTTCCTCGGTCTCCTCACCAACCGCAAGTCCTCCTATGGCATATCCCGCCAGATCCAGCTCGGCAATCTTGTGCATATGCTCGATGCGAAGATCCTCGTAGGTACCGCCTTGGTTGATGCCGAACAGAAGCTGATGCTTATTGATGGTATCGGGCAAGGAATTCAGCCTGTCCATCTCCGCCTTGCAGCGAACCAGCCAACGAACCGTGCGGTCGCAGGACTGCTTTACATAATCATAGGGGGCGGGGTTTTCGATGCACTCATCAAATGCCATGGCAATGGTCGACGCCAGATTGGACTGGATCTGCATGCTCTCCTCGGGTCCCATAAAGATTCGTTTTCCGTCCACGTGGGAGGCAAAGCGAACGCCTTCCTCGGTTATTTTACGCAAGGAGGAAAGGGAAAATACCTGAAATCCGCCGCTATCGGTCAGAATGGGACGCTCCCAGTTCATAAACTTGTGAAGTCCGCCCATGTCGTGGATCAGACGGTCACCGGGACGGATATGCAGATGGTACGTATTGGACAGCTCAACCTGACAGTCCAGATCAATCAGCTCACGGCTGGACACACCGCCCTTGATGGCAGCACAGGTTCCCACGTTCATAAAGACGGGGGTCTGTATATCTCCGTGGACGGTATGCAGCACACCGCGGCGAGCACGTCCGTCCGTTGTTATGATTTCAAACATATTCTACCTACTCTTTATTCTCATGACCGCTCAAACTGACGGTCGATATTTTTCTTGGATAACTCCATCGCTACGGGGCGTCCGTGAGGACAAACCGTAATATCGGGAAGCTTCATCATTTCTCCCACCAGCCATTCGATCTGTTCACGGGAATATTCCCTTCCCGCCTTGATCGCAGCCTTACAGGATGCCTGATACAGTGCCTTTTCAAACACCATGTCACGGGTCAGCATAGCAGAGCCCGTATTGTTTTTGAGCCGATCGGCAATGACGGTCAGCATATCGGATACCGCCTCCGGGGAAAGTCCGTCGGGGATCTCGGTCACACTTGCGGTATACTTTCCCGTTTGGAACGCAAAGCCGATCGCCTCGATTTCCTCTCTGAATTCCGCCAATGTCTGGATCTCGTCCGAGGTCATCATGATCTCGAGCGGAAGCATCAGAATCTGAGAAGCCTTGCTCTCCTCTCGCATCTTTGCCTTTAGTCGCTCAAACAGGATCCGCTCATGTGCCGCATGCTTGTCGATCACCAAAAGCTTGTCCTCGGTCTCTACCAGCACATAGCAATAAAATGCTTCGCCGATGATTCGGTAAGGACGGGAAACAGAAGGCTCAGGATGCGCTACCTCCACCGAAACAGAAGGCACCTCGCGTATCGGTTCCGCAGGGTGGCTTACCGCTTCGGACGGCTTGTCCTCACGGATCGCCGATGCCGGCTTCACGGGTGTCGCAGGGGTCGGTTCCCTTTTGATCTCCTCGCGAGGCTTGGGAGCCGCTTGCCCGGATGACATCCGAACATACTCTGCCGCACTCATTCTCTCGAATCCACCGTTTCCGCGAGGGGGTGTGGGAGCTTCGGCGGCAGGCTTTTTTACCATTTCGTGCAGAGGAATGGTGATCTGCCGTTTTGTGAGCGCCTCTTCTCTTCCATCGGAAATGGGTATCTCGGAATCCGATAGGCGCGCCCCGATTCCCGTTGCTTTCTTGGGAGGCTCAAAGGTCATTTCGGGCCTGGCTTGATTGTTTTCCAATGCGTTGCGCACCGCATAATAGATCGCTTCAAACACGGGACGCTCGTTGGAGAACTTAACCTCCAGCTTGGCAGGATGGACATTGACATCCACTGCCGCGGGATGAATGGTCAAAAACAAAACGCAACAGGGAAACTTTTCGGGCGGTATGTAGGATCTGTATGCCTGCTCCAGCGCCGCTCCCGCGGTTTTGCTCTTTACGTATCTTCCGTTAATAAAAAAATTCTGATAATTGCGGTTGGCTCGTACGTTATCGGATCGTCCCACATATCCATGGACACGGATTCCGTCCAGCTCCATTTCGGTCTCGATCAATCTGGTGGAAAAATCTCTTCCGAACACCGAGTACACCGCATTTTTTAAATTGCCGTCTCCTACCGTTTCCAAGCGCATGTTTCCATCCACGATCAATCGGAATCCGATCTCGGGCTTGGAAAGAGCAATCTTCTCCACCAAGGCGCTGACCGCCATGGATTCGGTAACATCCTTTTTCAGGAATTTCCGTCTGGCAGGCACATTGGCAAACAAATTTTCCACGATCACGGTGGTTCCGTCCGAGCAGGCACGCTCGCTGACTCCGACGATTTCTCCGCCGTGGGCTTCCAGCATAGCGCCTACCTCGGCATCCTTGGTTTTGGAAATGATCCGCATATCGGAGACAGAAGCAATCGCCGCAAGCGCCTCTCCGCGGAAGCCGAGGGTCATGATCTTTTCCAGATCCTCCGCCTCGCGGATCTTACTGGTTGCGTGGCGACGAATGGAAATCGGAAGGTCCTCGGGGGTCATTCCGCATCCGTTATCCGAAACACGCATATAGGTAACTCCGCCGTTCTGAATCTCCACGGCAATTCGATCCGCACCCGAATCGATGGCATTCTCAAGTAGCTCCTTGATCACCGATGAGGGACGGTCCACCACCTCACCTGCCGCGATCAGGTTTGCGACAGCAAAGGACAACACATTGATTTTTCCCATTCCGATCTCCTTTCTTTCGTTTTATTTCAGTCGTTTCTGAAGATTGAACAAAAAGCTCATTGCCTCATAGGGCGACAGCCCTTTACAACGATATGTTCGGCGGTCGTTGGG
>JAFVRI010000084.1 GCA_017504335.1 Clostridia bacterium | reverse complement strand
CCTGTACGAAAACGATGTTCGTTTTCTGGAACAATTTTAAGGCGTAGCAAATAGGAGAAATAGAAAATGAATTTATCTAAAAATTGGTTAGCAGATTATGTTGACGTCAAGGACGTTGCCATAAAGGATTACTGCGATCGCATGACCGATACCGGTTCCAAGGTAGAATGCTTTGAGGAGCTTGCTGAGGATATCGAAAATGTTGTTGTCGCAAGAATTACAAAGATCACTCCTCATGAAAACAGCGATCATTTGCAGATCTGTCAGGTTGATATAGGAAACGAAAAGACCGCGCAGATTGTAACCGGTGCACAGAATGTATTTGAGGGAGCCATCGTTCCCGCTGCCATTCCCGTTGCCAAGCTTCCCGGCGCTGTTGTCATCAAGTCCGGCAAGCTCAGAGGTGTTCAATCCGACGGTATGCTTTGCTCCATGGGTGAGTTGAACCTGACCGAGCATGATATGCCCGGAAAAGAAGCAAACGGAATTTTGATTCTGGATGAGTCCTTTGCCGATCAGATCGGAAACGACATCCGTGATGCGCTGATGCTCCGTGATACGGTAGTTGAATTTGAGATCACATCCAACCGTCCCGACTGTCTGTCCGTATTGGGTCTTGCCCGTGAAACCGCCGTGTCCTTCGACCGCCCCTTCACGCCGCATACCCCTTCTGTAAAGTGCGTAGACGACGGTGATAAGATCGGAAATTACCTGTCGGTCAAGATCGATGCACCCGACCTTTGCTACCGCTACATGGCAAGAGTGGTCAAAAACGTCAAGATCGAGCCTTCCCCTCTTTGGCTCCGTATGCGCCTGCGCGCAAGCGGTGTTCGTCCCATCAATAACATCGTTGACATTACCAACTACGTGATGTTGGAATACGGTCAGCCCATGCACGCGTTCGATTATACCTGCCTGAACGGCTCTTCGATCGTTGTTCGCAGAGCCAATGACGGAGAGTCCTTCCGTTCCTTGGACGATCAGGATCACGTTCTGGATCCCAATATGCTGGTTATCGCTGACAAGGACCGCGCTGTTGCCCTTGCGGGTGTAATGGGCGGCGCCAACAGTGAAATCAAGGAAAACACGAAAACCGTTGTTTTTGAGTCCGCTTGCTTCAACGGCGCATCCGTACGTGTAACCGCAAAGAAGAACGGAATGAGAACCGAAAGCTCTGCCCGTTTTGAGAAGGGATTGGACCCCGAAAACTGCTTCGGGGGATTGGAAAGAGCTTGCGAGCTGATTGAACTTCTCGGTGCGGGTGAAGTCGTCAATGAGATCATTGACGTATATCCCACCAAGCAAGAGCCTGTGGTACTGGACTTCGACGCCGACGTGATCAACCGCTTCCTCGGAACCGATATTCCTGCCGATACCATGAAGTCGATTTTGAACACCTTGGAAGTTAAGATTGAGGGAGATAAGATCATTCCTCCTTCCTTCCGCGCAGACCTGGCTTGCATGAACGATATTGCAGAGGAAATCGCCCGTATTTACGGCTACAACAAGATTCCCTCCACGAAGATCCACGGAGAAACCACGCAAGGCGGACGTACTCCCAAGCAGCAGTTTGAGGTGGATGTAGAAAACGCCATGTACGGCATGGGATTGAATCAGATCCAAACCTTCTCCTTCATCAGCCCCAAATACTATGACAAGGTTCGCTTGCCCGAGGATAGCGCACTGCGCAATTCGGTTGTCATTTCCAATCCTCTCGGTGAGGATACCAGTGTGATGAGAACCACTTCGCTGCCCTCGATGCTGGAGATCCTGACCAGAAACTGCAACTTCAACAATGAAAACGTACGCCTCTTCGAGGTTGCTACCGTTTATATTCCCACGGGTATGGATACCCTGCCCAACGAAAATAAGGTGTTAACTGTCGGTATGTACGGAGACTGTGATTTCTTCACGGTCAAGGGTGTTTGCGAAAACATTCTTAGGCTTGCATCCATTACCAATGTTACCATTCATTCGGACAGTCAGAATCCCTCCTACCATCCCGGACGTTGCGCTTGTCTCTATGCAGGTGACGTAAAGATCGGTACGCTTGGTCAAGTTCATCCTACCGTAATGCAGAACTACGGAATTGACATTCCCGTATATACCGCCGAGCTGGACTTCGATCAGATCTTCGCTCTGATGAAGCCCGAGAAGCTTTATACGCCTCTGCCCAAGTTCCCCGCATCCACCCGTGACTTCTCCTTTGTTTGTGAGGAAGCATTGGAGGTAGGAACCATTCAGGAGGCAATGAAAAAGGCAGGCGGTAAGTTAGTTGAAACCGTTTCCCTCTTTGATATTTACAGAGGACCTCAGGTCGGCGAAAACAAGAAGTCGGTTTCCATGAGAGTCACGCTGAGAGCCGCTGACCGAACCTTGACTGTAGAAGAGATGGATAAGATCAGCGCAAAGATCCTCGCTGCTTTGGATAAAGAGCTTGGCATTCAGCTCCGCGCGTAAGTTGGTACTGCGATATGGAAAAGGCAAAACTGGATCGCATCAACGAATTGGCAAAGAAGTCTAAGGAGACTCCCTTGACCGAAGAAGAGCTTGCTGAGCAGTATGAGCTTCGTCAGGAATATATCCGTGAGATCCGTATGTCCTTTGGCGCTATGCTGGACAACACGGTCATTCAATATCCCGACGGTTCAAGAAAATCGCTCAAAAAAGACGACAAATAAAACCAATAAGCAGCCATCCCATGGGATGGCTGCTTTTCAAAAACGGAGAGTGATCATGAAAAAAATCATTTTGGATACAGATATTGGCGGAGATTGCGACGATGCAGGTGCATTGGCATTATTACACCGTCTTTGTGACCTTGGGGAATGCGAGCTTTTAGCAACCACCCATTGTTACAGCTCGCCTTACGTCGGCGGGTGTCTGGATGCTATCAATACCTATTTTGGAAGAGCCGTTCCTGTTGGCATCAACCATTCTGCGTGGAGTGATTCGGAAGGTGTTTATGCCAAGGCTTTATATGAGCATTTCCCTCACATCTATCCCGATGCGCAAAAGATTCCCGATTCCGTAGAAGTCATTCGAAGCACACTTGCAAGATCCGAAAATCATAGCGTTACTTTGGTAGTCATTGGAGATATGCGAACCATCGCCCGTCTCCTGCAATCTGCTCCCGATGCCATTTCCCCGTTAAGCGGTAAGGAACTGATCGCTCAGAAAATCGACCGAACCGTGATCATGGGAGGACGCTTTTTTGAATCCTGGCCCATGATCATTCATGCCGATAACAAAATGGACGGAAAAGCCGTAGATTGGGAATGGAACATTCACGGCGCCATTTCCGATGCGCAGTTTGTCTGCGACAACTGGCCCGGAAAGCTTGTGTTTTCCTCTTATGAAATTGGAAATTATATCAAAACTATGGTTGGTTATCCCGAACGGGTCACGCTTTCTCATCCCGTCGGAATGGCATATGAGCTTCACAACCACGGAAAGGGGCGTTGCAGCTGGGATCACACCGCCGTACTGGAGGCGATCCGCCCCGATCGCTATTGGAGCTATCATGCCGACGGACACATTTCGGTGGATGATGAGGGCATCACCCATTGGCATCGGGCAGAAAACGGCAAGCACACCTATCTGCTCCCCAAGGTGGATTACGAGGAGATCCGAGAGGTCATTGACAGCATCGTGTCGTGACGATCAAGCGCTCCGATATTGGAAAGGAGAATCATTATGCTTCAATACACGTTGTACGGCGACGGCATTCACGACGACACGGATGCGATCCAGGAGCGGATCGACAGCGGCGCTTGCGAGGTCTGTCTGCCTCCTCCCAAAATATG
>JAFVRI010000083.1 GCA_017504335.1 Clostridia bacterium | reverse complement strand
GGGTAATGGTTCCGCCGGCACCGATGCGCTCGCAAAGGCCCTTTGCGAGAACTGCCTTATCCTCCATGTTAAACAGCTGATACTTCAGTGATGAGCTTCCCGCATTCAATACAAGAATTTTCATAGTTTGATTCCTTTCTTCCCCGTATATATTCATCAATAAATCGCTTCAATTCCCTTTTCGTTGCAAAAGCTGAGCCATTTTTCCGAGGGCTCACGGTCGGTGACGATGCAGTCGATGTCCGAGAAGTCACAGACCTTCACAAAGGATTTACGGTCAAATTTGTCTCCGTCCAACGCAAGAATCCGTCGTTCAGCAGAGGCGAACATTGCCTCCTTGATCAAACGGTCGTTTTCGTTGGAATCGGTCACTCCAAGCTCCATATCCAATCCCTTACAAGAGCAGATCGCAAGATCCACGTGGTAGGAGCTGATCATCTTTTCCGCCGAGGAGCCGGTCAGCGAAAGCGCTCCTCGCTTCAGCTGTCCTCCCGTGGAAAGAACCGTCCAATCGGCTTTGTCGGCAAGTTCGATAAGGATCTTCACCGAATTGGTGATGACCGTCAGATTTTTCTTATCCTTGATTTTTTTCAGCACATACAACGCGGTGGAGCTGGAATCCAGCATGATCCGATCGCCATCCCGAACAAGGGTTGCGATCTTATCGGCAATGCCGTGCTTTTGCTCCACATTGACACCCTCACGGATGTTATAGGGCAGGTCCAGAGCGGAATTCTGCTTGGATACCGCGCCTCCGTAGGTTTTGGATACCAATCCCTCCCGATCGAGACGCTCTAAGTCTCTTCGGATGGTTTCCTCTGTCACTCCAAAATCTCGCGAAAGCTCGGACACGATCACCTTCCCGTCTACCGACAGCTTGGCAAGAATCTCTCTTCTTCTCTCTATGGCAAGCACCCGCTCACCTCCCTTTTCGGATTTTTTATTCTTTAGCCTCCCTCCGAGAGGGAGCCTTTTTGCGTGTTTCCCATTCAACCCTTACAGGATGCTCTCCCACAGTCTCTCATCGGGGCCTGCGATGACCGAGCTGTCGAGGAACGCTCCGTCTCCCATGCCGCTCTTGGCACGATCAATGGCAGCAGTTACGGAGGATACGCTTCCGGTCAGGATCACATAGGACTTGCCGCACATACCTTTTGCCAGACGGATCTCCACCAGCTCAATGAGCGCGGTCTTTGCCGCGGTATCGGCGGCAACCACCGCAGACGCGGCGGTAAAGGTCTCCAAAATACCGATGGCTGCCTTATTTTTGATCTCCAACGCGCCGCAAATGGCGGGCTGGACCGACTCATGGGGATTACCCAGGACAAATTTATCGATGAGCATCGCGGGATATCTTGTTTCCGCCGCTTCGATTGCCGCCTTCACGGCACTCAGCTCGCCTGCGATGGTAGCAAGATACTTTCCGGGGCAAACGGGATTTGCCTGCACTACCTCGACCTCTGCTGTTTTCAGCATCAGATCGGTGGCGGTAATGCCCGATGCCACGGTCTTAAATTCAATCATTCCCAATGCTTTTTTCATGTTTCTTCATTCCTTACCTTATGTTTTGATTCGGATGTACCGATCGGTCAGGGCATCAACCACACCGTCGATGGATGCGTGAAGGTTCACACTCAGCGCCCCTTCCTTCGCGATCGCGATCAGTTGTCCTTTGGTGACCTGTTCTCCCACCTTCACCACGGGGACCGAGGGCGCGCCCAAATGCTGCGACAGCATAAGCTTGACCTTTTTGGTTGTAAAGTCCTCCGTCATGGGAGCGGGAACATCGTATTTGGTCAGACCCAGCCGCGCCGTCAAGCGGCTGACCGAGATCTTTTTCAAGTCGGCATTTGCCACATTCCGATCGACAGGAACCTCGGTGGGCTTATAGTTCTTCGCTCTTGCGGCATTTTTCAGCTCGGCGATCATGGCTCTCGGAGAAAGTCCCTGCGGACAGGAATAGGTCTCACACAGACCGCATCCCGAGCAGAACAGCGAACCATCCAGCACCTTCAGGTCTCCCTTTCCGCCATTGGAGAGGTCTCGCATCACCAAATGGGGGGTAACCGGATATCCGATCACATGGCGGGAGCAAAGCTCGGTGCAGCTCTCACACTGACAGCAGACCGACATGGTTCTCTTCAGATTGACCTTGGGATTCAGGTGCTTATTCATAATCACAGGGTTATTTTTGGGCAACACCAGAATGGCGTTGGTGGTCTTGGTCACTACGTCATGAGGAGAAACAAGCCTTCCCATCATAGGACCGCCCGAGACAAGCTCGGCGCTCTCGTCGGTCACTCCGCCAGCGGCGGCGATCAGCTCGGCAACTGTAGTTCCCAAAGGAACGTACAGGGTTTTGGGTTGCTTGACCTCACCCGCTACCGTTACAAATTTATCGGTAACCACTCCTCCGTGAAGCGCGCGCCACACGTTATATACCGACTCCACGTTGCAGACCGTCACACCCACGCTGATAGGAAGCTGTCCCGGCTCCACAAGGCGACCCGTGACCTCCTTGATGAGGATGATCTCATCGCCCGCGGGATAGACCGATGCCAGCTTGCACACGGATATTCCCTCATAGTCGGGAAGCTCCGCCTCCAATGCCTTCAAGGTGGAATGATAATGCTCCTTGATGGCAATGATCGCCTGCTTGGCGCCCGTTGCACGCAGCATCTCCGAAAGGGCTTCCAGCACCTCGGTGGTATAATGTTCCAAAACCTGGCGGTGAACCTTCAGAAGAGGCTCGCACTCCGCGCAGTTGAGAAGGATCGTATCCGCTGTCTCGTTCAGCTTGGCATAGCTGGGAAATCCCGCACCGCCCGCACCAACGACACCGCATTCGCGAAGCAGATCCTTAATTTCAGTGAGCTTCATTGTATTTTCCTTTTTCCTTAATCCACAATACCGACGATTGCCGCGTCAATGGGAGCGCTTTCCTGATCGCATCCGATTCTTGCTGCACTTCCCATAGCCACCAGAACCGTCTCTCCGATTCCCGCGCCTACGTTATCCACGGCGACCAATTTCTTGGTCCCGCCCATATCCTCTGCCATTTCCACGATCATGAATTTGCTTCCGATCAGCTTTTCGTTCTTTCTGGTAGATACCACGCTTCCGACCACTTTTCCGATAAACATACTCTCTCCTTTGCCCCAAGGGGCTTTCCTTGATTTGATTTATTTTCCGAGCGGCACGCTCAAATTTCTTTGAGCGCTCTGCTCGGAAAATAAATCGTGCCTGAGATCAAACACGAATTATTTTCCGCAGGAAAAATCTTACTTCAAAGAAGGAAGAATCTTTTCCACGTCAGCATGAGGACGAGGAATTACGTGAACTGCTACGATCTCGCCAAGACGAGCTGCAGCGGTGCTTCCAGCCTCGGTAGCAGCCTTAACAGCTCCCACGTCGCCTCTTACCATGACGGATACCAGTCCGGATCCGATCTTCTCGGTTCCGATCAGCTCTACGTTTGCTGCCTTGACCATTGCATCAGCTGCTTCGATCGCTGCAACCAAACCTCTGGTTTCTACCATTCCAAGTGCTTCCAGTGCCATTTCTATTTACCTCCTAAAATTATGTTCCAATCAGTTCAGAGAAGGAAGAATCTTCTCAACGTCTGCATGAGGACGGGGGATGACGTGAACCGCTACGATCTCGCCAAGAGCGGATGCAGCAGCCTGTCCTGCCTCAGTAGCAGCCTTAACGGCTCCTACGTCGCCTCTTACCATAACGGATACCAGTCCGGATCCGATCTTCTCGGTTCCGATCAATTCTACGTTTGCAGCCTTTACCATTGCGTCTGCTGCCTCGATTGCAGCAACCAGTCCGCGGGTCTCGACCATTCCAAGTGCCTGAAGTGCCATGTTGTTACCTCCAAATTTTCTTTTTGTTTATTTTTTATTATTGTTGTTTGGG
>JAFVRI010000082.1 GCA_017504335.1 Clostridia bacterium | reverse complement strand
TATGCTATCTGATTTCCCGTCCCCTTGTGATTCCCTCAAATTTCAAGCTAAAGCTTCCGAGATTTGCGGAGATCAAGCTGGCTGATCATTCCAACTGCTTTATGATCCAAAACAAGGCGGTCAAAAAGCCCGCACCGAGACTGAGAGAGGAGCTGGGCGATGCATCCAAGGCACTTTGGCGCTTTTACAATCTTCTTTCCCCCGACAAGGAAGACACCTGCCACGATTTTGAGATCGAGGGCGGAATTTGGAACTTCAACAACATGAACCAGCGCCCAAACCCCATTTACACGAGATGCTTTGAGGAGGACGGATATCTCGGACACGTCATGTTCTTCTATAACGTACAAAATTTCCGTCTTTCCAATCTGACCGTCAAGGATCCCGCAAACTATGCCGTGATGATCGACACGGGCTCCTATTTTACCATTGAGAACATTGTCTTTGATTTCAATTTTGGTAACCCCATTGCGGGCAACATGGACGGCATCCATCTCAACGGAAACTGCCATTACGGCGTGATCAGGAACCTTCAGGGCGCCTGCTACGACGATCTTGTGGCGCTTAACGCCCACGAGGGCTCGGCAGGTGACATTACCCACATTGCAATCGACGGAGTTTTCGCCGAGAACTGCCACAGCGCCATTCGTCTGCTCACGGTTCATCACCGTGTGTCGCATATCAGTATCGCCAACGTATTCGGAACCTACTATCAATACTGCATTGGCTTTACCAAATTCTATCCGGGAACGACCACGGGATGCTTTGATGCCATCACCCTGGAAAACATCCACGCCTCAAAGTCCCCTCGCCTGCCGATCCAGGAGGTACATATGGGACGCCACAAGGACTACCACTTCCCCTTTATATGGTTCCAAGCCGACACGCACACAAAAGAGGTCAGCATCCACCACCTTCACCGCAGAGAATATGTCAATCCCATTGATACCGTTCGCGTCGAAAAGGGCGCTCGGGTTGACTGTCTGCGCATCGATGGTTTCACCGTGGAAAATCACACGGAGGGCTATTGCCCGAAGCTTGCCAATTACGGAGAGATCGGAAGGCTTTTTGCCCCCGACCTTTCAAAATCGGAGATCGACAACGAGGGTACTGTCGGCGAGCTGATCTGCAAATAAAAAAGGACGCATCGCGTCCTTTTTTATGCTTAAAACTCGGGCTTGTAGCTCTGCTCAAAGGGAGTCCATACCGCACGGCGGACCTCGATGTCCTTGATTGCCAGCTTGGTACAGTAGGGCGAAAATCCTACGTGGCCGCCACTGATATAGTGCGGGTCAATCAGCTCGCTGACAAACACGTCATCAGCATAGAGGAAGCTATGGCCTTCAATGATTCCCGTGGTAACACGGATCTCCTGACCGGGGGTGTAAGTATAGGCTCCCGTTAAGGAACGGAGTCCGATCTCGGGGCTACGCTCGATTCCACTCTTATGCTCATACCAGCCGTTAAAACCGAATACATACGCATTGCCAAGGTAATCAATTTCCTTGTCCCAATGGGCGCAAAAGACACCGTTGACGTCACGGGTAGCCGGAAGTACGGTTTTGGCGGTAAAGGAAAAGACCACGTCGCAATCAAAGCTTTGACGGCTAAAAAGGATTCCTCCCTTATTTCCACGCTCAGCACCGATCAACCATCCGTCCTCAACCGACCATTCCCCTGCCATGACCTGCCAATCCTTTTGCCAATCGGCATCGGGGGTACTTTTTAGTAAAACGGGACAATCCTCAAGCTTGACCAGTTTTCCAAGCAAATGTAATTCCTTCATAGTAAATCTCCTATCATTTTTAGGAAGCCCATCGGTTTTCACCGATGGGCTTTTTATATTACTTAAAATACTCTACCGCTGCCTCGAAGATCTTGCTGTCATAGTCACCGGGAACATTCTTGTAGAGTCCGTCTCCGATTCGCTCAGAGTGTCCCATCTTACCAAATACCAAGCCGTTGGGAGAGGTAATTCCCTCGATAGCGAAGCAAGAGTTATTGGGGTTATACAGAATATCAGAGGTGGGCTTTCCGCTGAGATCCACGTACTGAGTTGCGATCTGTCCGTTCTTTGCCAGCTCCATGATCAATTCATCGGATGCCAAGAACCGTCCTTCACCGTGAGAAATTGGAACCGAATAGATCTCACCGACCTTGGTCTTTGCCAACCACGGAGACATATTGGAGGCGATTCTGGTCTGAACGATTCTGGACTGGTGGCGTCCAATGGAGTTAAAGGTCAGCGTAGGACAGTTCTCATCGGTATCAATGATCTCACCGTAAGGAACCAGTCCCAGCTTGATGATCGCCTGGAATCCGTTACAGATACCTGCCATCAAGCCCTTTCTTACCTTCAACAACGCGTTGACCTCCTCCTTGATTGCTCCGTTGCGGAAAAATGCGGTAATAAACTTACCGGAGCCATCAGGCTCGTCTCCACCGGAGAATCCGCCGGGAATAAAGATCATCTGCGCATTGCGGATCTTCTCTGCAAAGGAAGAAACAGATTCCGAAATTCCTGCGGAGGACAGGTTGTTGATCACGAAGATCTCCGCATCCGCTCCCGCACGAAGGAATGCCTTCTGAGAATCATATTCGCAGTTGGTGCCCGGGAATACGGGTATCAGAACCTTCGGCTTCTTGCAAAGAATCGTAGGCTTCGCCGTGGAAGGCTTCTCGTAGGTAAATGCGGGGATTTCCTTGTCCGACTCAGCTGCATGGGTGGGATATACCTTTTCCAGGACACCCTCATAAGCGGCATACAGATCCTTCAAGGAAAGTGTCTCGTTTCCGTAGGTTATCTCATACACATCGGTAGTCTTGCCCAAAAGCACGCCGTCTGCCTTGCATCCCTCTTCCATCTCTACAATGAAGGAGCCGTATGCATAACCAAACAAATCGCTAAGAGCTACATCCGGATTGAAAGTAAAACCAATCTCATTACCGAATGCCATCTTCATGACAGCTTCAGCAACACCGCCGTAGGTGGGTGTATACGCGGCAACGATCTTCTTACTCTGTACCAGCGAAGAAACCGTACGATAAAGAGCAATCAGGGACTCTGCCTTAGGCAGACCGTCTGCATCGTATTCCGGCTTCAGCCAATAAACATTGTGTCCGGCTCCCTTAAATTCCTGCGTAATGACATGACCCGTCTTTCCGGTGGTTACCGCAAAGGAAACCAGCGTAGGAGGAACGTCAATGTTCTCAAAGCTTCCACTCATAGAGTCCTTACCGCCGATGGCACCAATGCCCAGATCCTTCTGTGCCATAAACGCACCAAGAAGTGCGGACAGGGGCTTGCCCCAACGCTTTGGATCCTTCAAGGGCTTTTCAAAATACTCTTGGAAGGTCAGATACACGTCCCTGTATTCCGCACCGCCCGCAATCAACTTGGAAACCGACTCAACGACCGCAAGATATGCGCCGTGATAGGGGCTCTTCTCGGAAATGAAGGGGTTGTAGCCCCATGCCATAAAGGAGCAGGTATCGGTGTCCGCCGCCTCGACAGAAACCTTATTGACCATTACCTGTGTAGGCGTACTCTGATGCTTACCGCCAAAGGGCATGGTTACGCTTCCCGCACCGATGGTGGAGTCAAAGCGCTCAGAAAGTCCACGTCTGGAGCAGATATTCAAATCTTCGGGAATTGCCTTCATCAGATCGGTAAAGCTTCCCTCAACCTTTTTATCAAATACCTGCGGCTTCGCAGCTACGATATCAATGTGCTTCTCTGCTCCGTTGGAATTCAGGAACTCGCGGGACAGATCCACAATGGTCTGACCGTTCCAATGCATTACCAAGCGAGGAAGCTCGGTTACACGGGCAACCACGGTTGCTTCCAGATTTTCCTTGCCTGCCAAAGCAACAAAGCGATCGGCATCCTTGGCTTCCACCACAACTGCCATTCTCTCCTGAGATTCGCTGATTGCCAGCTCGGTTCCATCCAAGCCGTCATACTTCTTGGGAACCGCATTCAGGTCAATATCCAATCCGTCAGCAAGCTCTCCGATGGCAACCGAAACACCGCCTGCACCGAAGTCGTTGCAACGCTTGATCATCTGAGATGCCTCGGGGTTACGGAAGAGTCTCTGAAGCTTTCTTTCCTCGGGAGCATTACCCTTCTGAACCTCTGCTCCACAGCTTTCAAGAGACTGGAGTGTATGGGACTTGGAGGATCCGGTTGCACCGCCGCATCCATCTCTTCCCGTGCGTCCGCCCAAAAGGATAACAATATCACCGTCCTCGGGGCGCTCACGTCTTACGTTCTTTGCAGGAGCCGCTGCGATCACCGCACCGATCTCCATGTGCTTTGCTACATATCCGTCATGATAGATCTCGTCAACCTGTCCCGTAGCAAGACCAATCTGGTTACCGTAGGAGGAATAGCCTGCTGCCGCAGTGGTAACAAGCTTTCTCTGAGGAAGCTTACCGGGCATGGTCTCCGCAACTGCCTTGCGAGGATCGGATGCACCGGTCACACGTATTGCGGCATAGACATAGGATCTTCCGGACAGAGGGTCACGGATCGCTCCGCCGATACAGGTAGCGGCACCGCCGAAAGGCTCAATTTCGGTGGGATGGTTATGGGTCTCATTCTTGAAGAGCAACAGCCAATCCTGCTTCTCTCCTGCCACATCCACCTTGATCTTCACGGTACAAGCATTGATTTCCTCGGACTCATCCAAATGCGGAAGCTTTCCTTCCGCCTTCAGATAACGAACCGCAAGGGTTGCAATATCCATCAGATTGATAGGCTTGGTTCTTCCCAACTGATCACGGGTTGCCATGTATTCACGGTAAGCAGCCTCGATCTTTTCATTCTCAAAGGTAACCTTGTCAATGGTAGTCAGGAAGGTGGTATGACGGCAGTGATCCGACCAGTAGGTATCGATCATGCGAATCTCGGTAATGGTAGGATCTCTCTGCTCAGTTCTGAAATAATCACGGCAGAAGCGAATATCATCCAGATCCATGGCAAGACCGTAGGTCTTGATAAACGCTGCAAGACCTTCATCCTCCAGTGCGGTAAATCCGTCCAAAGTCTTTACCGTGGTGGGAATCTCGTAGGATACCGCCAAGGTAGCTACTTCATCCAGAGATGCTTCACGGCTTTCCACGGGGTTAATGACATATTTCTTGATGGCTGCCAACTGCTCATCCGTCAAATTTCCGTACAGCAGATACACTCTTGCCGTTCTTACCGTAGGACGCTCGCCCTGGGAAAACAACTGAATGCACTGTGCCGCAGAATCTGCTCGCTGATCAAACTGTCCGGGCAGGTATTCTACTGCGAATACCGTTGCCGAATCGTTGGGAAGCGCTTCGGTAACCAAATCCAACTGAGGCTCGGAGAATACGGTTTTGACCGCATAATCAAACAGCGGCTTTTCGATGTTCTCCACATCATAACGGTTCATGATTCTCAAATCTTCCAGACTATCAATGAACAGAAGATTGCGAATCTCACCGAACAGATTGCGCGCCTCGTTGGCAAGCTCCTTCTTTTTTTCAACATATACTCTGTAAACCATATCTACTCCTATGTCATTATTTGCCTGCGGCAAGAGCTCTTTGTCCAATGTCTTTGCGATAATGGACGTTTTCAAAATGAATCTTCTTTACATTTTCGTAGGACTTCTCAATGGCTTCGGTAAGCGTATCTGCCACCGCGGTTACGCCAAGAACACGTCCTCCTGCGGTAACAAGGCTTCCGTTCGCTTCCTTTGCGCCCGCAAAGTAAACCTCTGCGGCAATATCCTCAGCTACGGTGATTTCATATCCGTTCTGATAGGACTTAGGATATCCTCCCGATGCCATGATCACACAGCATGCGGACTTATCGGAGAATCGAACCTCGGTTTCTGCCAAGGTTCCGTTGGTGCATGCCATCATGATCTCCAACAGGTCACTCTCCAGCAAAGGAAGAACTACCTGAGTTTCGGGATCTCCAAAACGGCAGTTGTACTCAATTACCTTCGGTCCCTTGGGGGTAATCATCAAGCCGTAATACAGGCATCCTTTAAAGGTTCTGCCCTCTGCGTTCATTGCCTCAATCGTGGGAAGGAAGATCTCCTTCATGCACTGTGCTGCCACATCCTCTGTATAGTAGGGGTTGGGAGCAATCGTTCCCATACCGCCGGTATTCAAGCCCTCGTCATGATCCAAAGCTCTCTTGTGATCCATAGAAGAAATCATGGGAACTACGGTCTTTCCGTCGGTAAACGCAAGAACCGAAACCTCGGGACCGGTTAGGAACTCTTCAATCACCACACGGCTTCCGCTATCACCGAACATATGATCTTCCATCATGGAACGAACCGCATCCACCGCCTCATCATGATCCATCGCGATCACAACACCCTTACCCAAGGCAAGACCATCTGCCTTAATAACCGTGGGATAAGAAGAAGTTTTCAGATAAGCAAGCGCCGCATCCATTTCGGTAAACACTTCATAGCTTGCCGTAGGAATGCCGTATTTCTTCATGAGATTCTTAGAAAAAATCTTGCTTCCCTCAATGATTGCCGCATTGGCTTTGGGACCAAAACAAGGAATGCCGATTTCATTCAAACGGTCAACCGCACCGAGAACCAACGGATCATCGGGCGCTACGATGGCATAATCGATCTGATTTTCTTTTGCAAACGCCACAATTCCGTCCAAATCCTTGGCACCGATGTTTACGCACGTTGCGTCAGCATTCATTCCAGCATTGCCGGGCAGTGCGTAGATGGTATCCACCAAAGGACTCTGTTTGATTTTTTTAATGATGGCGTGTTCTCTTCCGCCACCGCCAACGACCATAATCTTCATGTCAAGCCTTCTCCTTCATGAATCAATGGTGGAACAGTCTCATACCGGTAAAGCACATTGCCATATTGTACTTGTTACAAGCCTCAATGACATTGTCGTCACGGATCGAGCCACCGGGCTGAGCAACATAGGTAACACCGCTCTTTCTTGCGCGCTCAATGTTGTCACCGAAGGGGAAGAATGCGTCGCTTCCCAAAGCAACTCCGTTGATCGCTCCAAGGTATGCCTTCTTTTCCTCAGCGGTCAGAGGCTCGGGACGAACCGTAAAATACTTCTGCCAATTGCCCTCTGCCAATACATCATCGCTCTCGTCGGAAATATACACATCAATGGTATTGTCACGGTCAGGACGTCCCAGCGTATCCAAGAAAGGAAGTGCCAACACCTTCGGGTGCTGTCTCAGATGCCAAATATCTGCCTTATTTCCCGCAAGTCTGGTGCAATGGATTCTGGACTGCTGTCCTGCTCCTACACCGATCGCCTGTCCGTCATAGGCATAGCACACCGAGTTGGACTGGGTGTACTTCAAGGTAATCAGGGCGATCATAAGGTCACGGATCGCACTTTCGGGGAGATCCTTGTTTTCGGTTACAACATTTGCCAAAAGCGCGCGGTTGATCTCAAAATTGTTTCTTCCCTGCTCGAAGGTAATTCCAAATACCTGCTTGGTCTCGGTAGGATCGGGAACGTAATTCTCGTCGATCTTAACGATATTGTAGTTGCCCTTTCTCTTAGACTTCAGGATTTCCAGCGCCTCATCGGTATAGCCGGGAGCAATAATGCCGTCGGAAACCTCTCGCTTGATCAAAAGAGCGGTGGTGACATCACAAACATCGCTCAGCGCAATCCAGTCACCGAAGGATGACATTCTGTCAGTTCCTCTTGCTCTTGCGTATGCGCAAGCCAGAGGAGATTTATCCAAGCCTTCAATATCATCAACAAAGCAAGCCTTCTTCAACACATCGGACAGTGGAAGTCCTACCGCTGCGGAAGTGGGACTGACATGCTTGAAGGAGGTTGCACAAGGCAATCCGGTTGCTTCCTTCAGCTCCTTCACCAGTTGCCAGCTGTTAAAGGCGTCCAAAAAGTTGATATATCCGGGTCTGCCGCAAAGGATCTCAATGGGAAGATCCTTGCCGTTCTCCATATAGATCTTTGCAGGCTTTTGGTTGGGGTTACAACCGTATTTCAATTCAAATTCCTTCATGGTACACCTCAAATATTTTTATTGATCATGCGGTTCTCGATCTTCTCAGTAGCCAGATCGATATAACGAACATACAGAGAAATTTTATTCTGCTCATTCAGATTGTTCCAAAGCAATTTTGCAAACTCATCAATGTCATTAGGAATAGCAACGCGCTCGGGCTCACCTGTAAAGGTGGGAATCGGATTTCCATCACAGTTATAGGTATGAAGGAAATGACCGAGACCGCAAATCGGAGCATACTCAAAGGTGTAACGGTTGCATGCGCTTCCCTGCTCATCCGCACTCTTAAGAATGCTCATCTTATAGGTAAAGTCACCCTCCGCGAAGGTCATTATGCCGCTGATTCTGGGTGTAAAATTGGGTGCATCCGGCTCAAAGCAACGGCTGCGAAGTGCTTCCTCAAAGCTCTTGCCCTCTACCAATCCATCATAGACCGTATCGGTCTGATCTCCGTTGGTAACAATCAGATTCTTTTCATACTTACGGATGGGAGAATAGATGATCAAGGAGGGATCCTCTACCTTAGAAGCATCAAAGGGGTGAATAATGACCTCTTCTCCCTCTTCGATAAAGACGCGGTTTCGGCTGTTTTCGCTTCTTCCCATAATGAAGTATGCGGTAACCGCATATTTACCGTCCGCAGACTTACCAATCACAATTCCTCTTCCGGGGTAGGTATTCGACTTCAGCACCTTTCCCATATCGGAAATATCATAAATACTCATTGACCGATTTCCTTTCCTTCTGTACTAATTTTTTTGGAGACCAATTCAACTGCCTTGGGCAGAATAATCCATTCCGCCTGGCGCATTACTCTCTGCTGAAGGCTCTCGGCGGTTTCACCCTTTTTGATGGCAACCGCTTTTTGGAGAATGATCTCTCCGCCATCGGGAATCTCGTTCACGTAATGAACAGTAGCTCCCGTCACCTTAACTCCGTAGCGCAGTGCTTCCTCATGGACCTTCAATCCGTAAAATCCCTTGCCGCAAAAAGAGGGGATCAGGGACGGATGCACATTCAGAATCCGCTCCGGATATCTTCTCGTAAAGTTATGGCTGAGGATTTTCATAAAGCCTGCTAATACGATCAAGTCGATTTTATTCTCTTCCAGCGTTTCAATCAGCTTTGTCTCAAACGCATCTTGTGTCAATTCCTTTCCGGGAATGATCACCGTATCGATCCCCGCATTTTCCGCGCGGGTCAAGGCATACGCATTCGGATTATTGGAAACGACAAGACTAATTTTTCCGTGCGTAATGATTCCTGCTCGCTCCGCGTCAATCAACGCCTGGAGATTCGTTCCGCCTCCCGAAACAAAAACCGCAATCCTTACTGTACCTTTTTCTTTCATCTCATCTCTCCTATTCGATTGGAGACCGCCTTAGCAAAGGATCACACCTTCGTCAGACTTCACTGTCTCACCAATGATGTAAGCATCCACGCCGTTTGCGTGAAGAACCTCAAGAGCGCGATCTGCATCGTTCTTGGAAACCACGATGCTCATGCCGACACCCATGTTGAAGGTATTGAACATGTCTCTGTTGTCCACCTTACCGGTCTTCTCAATCAAATCGAAGATAGGAAGCACACGAACGCTGCTCTTTTCGATCTTCGCAGAATATCCCTTCGGAATGCTTCTCGGAATATTCTCGTAAAATCCGCCACCCGTGATATGGGAAACAGCCTTGACCGTAACCTTCTCGAAGAGGTCAAGCATGGGTTTTACGTAAATCTTGGTAGGGGTCAGAAGAACCTCTCCTACCGACTTTCCTCCGAGTTCGGCGCAAGGAACCTTAATGTCATTCTTTTCAACATCGAATACCTTTCTGACAAGAGAGAAACCGTTGGAGTGTACACCGCTGGAAGGAAGCGCGATGATCACATCCCCTTCAACGATAGCCTTGTTGTCCAGGATCTTGGACTTATCTACAACACCGGTGGAATATCCAGCCAGATCGTATTCGTTCTCAGGATAGAATCCGGGCATTTCGGCAGTTTCACCGCCGATCAGTGCGCATCCTGCTTGAACACATCCCTCAGCAACACCGGAAACGATGGCGGCAATTCTCTCGGGAACATTCTTTCCGCAAGCAATGTAATCCAGGAAAATCAGAGGCTTTGCTCCACAACAAATGATGTCAATGACACACATCGCAACACAGTCGATACCGACCGTATCATGCTTGTCCATCAAAAACGCAAGCTTTAGCTTGGTACCAACACCGTCAGTACCGCTAACCAGAACAGGCTTCTTGATTCCCTCAATATCCAGTTCAAACAAACCGCCAAAGCCTCCGATATCGGAAACCACACCGCTTGTCATGGTTCTGGCAATGTGAGACTTCATCAGCTCAACTGCCTTATATCCCGCGGTAATGTCAACACCTGCTGCCTTATAGCTTTCACTGTAACTCTTCATGTTTCTTCTCCTTTATGCTTGATTAAATTGTTTTTCGATGTTCATATTTTTCGCGAGAACCGCCTCTGCTCCCGCCTTTCGCTTTGCGTCCAGCTTCTCGGCAAGCTGTGCATCCTCGATGGCAAGCATCTGAATGGCAAGCAGTGCCGCGTTGGTTGCGCCGTCGATGGCAACGGTTGCAACAGGCATACCGGAGGGCATCTGTACAGTGGATAAGAGCGCGTCCATTCCACCAAAATACTTCGAGCTAACGGGAATTCCGATCACAGGCAGAGTCGTATTTGCCGCCACTGCTCCCGCAAGGTGTGCAGCCATACCCGCTGCCGCAATGATCGCGCCGAATCCGTTGGCTCTTGCTCCAGCAGAAAAGGTCTTTGCCTCCGCAGGAGTACGATGTGCGGAATAAACATGCACCTCAAAGGGCACGCCAAATTCCTTCAATGTGTCGATTGCCTTTTGTACAACAGGCAGATCACTGTCGCTTCCCATAAGAATACCGATTTTTTTCATATTATCCTCCGTTATCTTTTTTCGTCTGCAGAAAATATAAACATAAGGGCAAACCTCTCCTAACACAATCAAGGTTTGCCCAGGCGGTCGGCGTTATTTCCCCTCGCTTCCTTCGTGGTTATTTCCACCGGTTCCGCCGGTTACGAGAGGCTTTTCAATTTTGCATTTTCATACAAATAAATTATATCATATCCTTCTCTCAAAGTCAACAAAAAATGCAGAATTTTGCCGTCAAATTTCTATTGAAATTCCATGTTTTATTTGTTTGTTTTCACAATTTTGTCGGATCTTCCCGTTCTATTCTCCAATTTCTTCAAAAGTGTGGAGAGCGGATATATCAAAAATCCGACAATGAAGTTTCCGATGCCGTGCATCACGTCAAATGGGAATCCCGCCACGATCCACGCCACCGTTTGCTTCCATGACAAACCGAAAAACCATGCCTGCGCAGGGGCATAAAGGATTCCGTAGCATAGTCCGTGAAACGTACAGACCGCTACATATACAGGAATCGCAATCTTCATCGGCATTCGCTTGGGAAGCAGCATGGTAATTCCCCAAAGCACTGTCCAGATGTACAGATACGGAAGCCACCAAACCTGAAATCCGCCGTACAATCCGGTCAAAAAAACATAAACGTAGATCGGAATCAGCGCGCGTGTTCGATAGACCAACGTATAAATCATCACCAAGGCACCTACCAAATGAAAATTGGGAAGCGCCTCCATGACGATCTTGGAAACAAACATAATGGTTCCAAGCATGGAAAAAACGATCATTTGCCTCGTCTTTTCCAGGGTAATTGTTTTAGTTTTCATGAATCTTATGATTCCGCCTTAAATGCGTATGTGGCACCATCTTCCAGATTGGTCGAGCTTACGCCGGCAGATGCATATTCACCGTTGATATAAAACGCCCAATATTTTCCGTCTTCTTCATACTTGTGATATTCACCGTCCACCGTGGTGATAAACCAACCGTATGTCCCGTCTTCACCGGAAATCAGTCCTTCTTCCACAAGGGCATCACCAACCGTGTTTTTGTCGGATTCGACTTGGAACGTCTTTACGTCTCCGTTCTCAAAGAACACCTCCACGGTGAATTTCTTGATCCCCTCCTGAGGATCATTTTTATCGCAGGACGTTACCAAGCATGCCGTTGCCGCAAACAGCAGGATCAGAACGAGAAGCGAGGAAAAAATTTGAGTTTTCATGCTTTTTTTCATGTTCCTTTTCTCCTATCATATTTTATTTTTTGATGTCGCTTTTCCGTCAATTGCTTGAGGCCTGTATGCGAGGCACACGGAAACGCTTCGGGCAAGTCTTCCGACTGCGCGGCACAAGCAAAATAAGCCCTTCTCGGATAAGATCCAATGGTTCCGGCATATGCGGCTATGCCGTCTTATTTTGCAAAGAATCCGCTCACAGCGACGCACTCGTACGGGATTTTCACCTGTTTCCTTATGAAGCTCCGAGGAGCACCCTGAACATCCTTATTATTATATCATGCTTTCATCTAAAAGTCAACAAAAAGGCTACACCAAAACGGTGTAGCCCCCAAAAAATTATCTCATTCCATATTTTTCGATTACGTAATCCATATCCTTGTCGCCTCTTCCCGAGAGGTTAATGAGAACAGATCCATGTTCCATGGTCTTGGCAAGCTTCATACCGAAGGCAACGGCATGGGAGCTTTCGATAGCGGGAATGATACCCTCCAGACGAGCCAGCTTGTAGAAGGCATCGATGGTTTCCTCATCGTCGATCACGTCATACTTGACACGTCCGATCTCCTGCAGGAATGCGTGCTCGGGTCCCGAAGAGGGATAATCCAATCCGCTCGCTACCGAATATACAGGTGCGGGATCGCCGTTCTCGTCCTTCAGCATAATGCTGTTGAAGCCATGCATGATTCCCTCGGTACCGTATTTCAAGCTTGCGGCATGGTCGCCCAGCTTCGGACCTCTTCCCAAGGGCTCGATCCCGTAAATATCCACGGGATCATTCAAAAATCCCGCAAACAAACCTGCCGCATTGGATCCGCCGCCTACGCAAGCAACAATGGCATTGGGCAGATGTCCTGTCATATCCATAAACTGCTCTCTTGCCTCGATACCGACCACACTTTGGAAATCACGCACCATCATGGGGAACGGATGAGGGCCAAGAACCGAACCAATGCAATAGATCGAATCCTTATATTCTCTACTGTATGCATCGAATGCGGCATCAACTGCCTCCTTCAACGTTTGAAGACCGTGAGTAACCTCTACCACGTTTGCGCCGAGAATCTTCATTCTCGCCAC
>JAFVRI010000081.1 GCA_017504335.1 Clostridia bacterium | reverse complement strand
GGCGGAATCGTGTCGGGCGTTTGTGCCATCTTTGCCACCGTGGATACCTGCGCCGGTCATCCGGTTCACTCCATCTTCAATCCCAATGACCTCAACGACTACGAGACCTATCCCTCCCACGATTGCCCCATGTGCCGCGAGGGTCAAAAGATCGACGCGCTGGTCAACAGCTTTGGATATTCGAAGCTGTAAGTTAGTTGCGACTAATTTTTGGTCGCTTTTGAAAAAGCTCCGCAAAACTTTCATACACAATATGGTTTGTTTTTATTCACGTTCTCCGTCTTTGTGTGGAATGTAATCAAATGTTTTTTCTCTAAGGCAGAAATCCGTCGGACCCTCGGGCGTCCCGACGGATTTCTTATTTATTATAACGGCGGGAGCAAGCTCCCGCCGTTTTGTATGGGATAAACCGTCGCTTTCTCGGGGCGTCGAGGACGTCGCCCCCTACGGGATAGATATAAACGGATACATTGTCTCCTATTCCAACAAAGGCATATCCGATTGCTCATTTAGAAAGATTACAACGGATTTCCACCAATCCCTGTAGGGGACGACGTCCTCGACGTCCCGAGAAACAATCATATACCGTTTCTTTCCGCTCGGGATGACACACAATTTCCTGTGTGCGTGGTTCGCCTTCGTTTTTTCGGCGGGGGGCAAGCTCCCGCCGTTTTGTATGGGATAAACCCTTGTTTTCTCGATGCCCCGTTATAAAAAAGAAGAATAAACAATACCATATTACATAAATTATGACGAGAAACGCAAATAAACGTCAAGCCATAACCTGTAACAAAGTTTTTGCGGAGTAGCATGAACTGCAAGTTCATGCCCCGTAGCGAAGCGGAGGTGGTTTTCTAAAAAGCGACCCGTGTCCTTCGCATCCTCGATCCTTAGAAATCCAGGGACATGCCCCATTTGGAGCTGACCATTCGGGGGTCATAATAGCTTCCCTTTCGCGCGATTTCTTCCCGATACCGCTTTGCGTATTGAAGGGGGGTAACGCCCATTCTCTTTTTGAACAGCGTAAAGAAGTAATTTTCGTTTTCAAATCCCGAAGCGATCGCCACCTTACGGATATCGGTAACTCCCTTTTTCAAAAAAGAGATCGCCTTGTTCATCTTCATTTCGCCTAACAACTGATGGAAGGTCGTAGAGGTATATTTCTTAAAATCCTTATTCAGTTTAGATCGGCTGATAAAAAAGTGCGCCGCCACTCCCTCTGCCGTCAACCCCTCGCTCAGATTCTCACTCATATACCGAATCACATCGGAAATATATCCCCCACTGTCCGCAATGGATGCCACAGGGATCTCTTCATCTGTCATGGAAAACAAGCGACGGAGAATCAAAAGAAACAGCAATTGCTGCTCCACACTATCTAATGGGCAGCGATTCATCATATCCAATATCTCATGAAATTCTCGGATCGTTTTCTCATTCAAACGCCAGATTCGATTTTGCCCAAGATTCAGATCAGCAACTGCGAAAGCATATTTTTCGATGATCTCGTCGCCAAAATAAAAGATCGCTCTCTCCCATTCCGTTCTATCTTTTTTGAACTCAAAAGAATTTTTATGCAAGCAAAACGGAGCAAACAACATTGCGACAGGAGCGGGCAAGAAAAGCTCCTGACCGTAAATTTGAGCGGAATTAGGAGAATCATGCAAATAGATCCCCAGTTCATAGCAGGGATGCAAATGTGCCTGCACCATGCCTTTGGCTTTGTGGGTTTTATAGTAATAATGGAAATCTCTTCCAAAATCCTCATAATACGGCATAGTCAAACCTCCTTTTTACACAAAATCAAACTTTTTCATTCTGATATTGAGCGATTTTTGATTGAATTTAAACTTTTTATATGATACAATGTCACTACTGTCATTATATAATTTTTTCATCCGTTTGTCAATCGTTTTACAATATAATTATATTTTGGCAAAAATTTGAGAAAGAAAGGAAAACAACATGAAAAAAGCGTTATCTCTGTTTCTCTCCCTGGTGATGCTTCTCGGACTTGCCATCCCCTTCGGATCGCTTTCCGCATCGGCGGCGACTTTGTCTCCTTCGACGGACTACGATGCGATCTTAGAGTCCATCTATGACGCAGACACCAAGACCTACACCATGACCACGGCAGACCACGTGCTTGCTCTCGGCTACATGATCGCCGCAAGCAGGGGATCTGCGTATGCGGGCAGGACCTTTGCGCTCGGTGCGGATATCACCCTGAACACAGGCGTACAGGATGCGGTTGCCGCGGGCAACACCGACTCGCTCGTAAAGTACCCCGACACCAAGGGAAAGACCTTTCAGTCCAGCATTGACGGTAGAGGTCATACCATTTCGGGTCTCTACATGGTAGCCACCTCCTCTACCAGCACCGGATTCTTTGGCTATGCCCAAGGGACCAACCGTATCGATGTAAAGGATCTGTCTATCGTAGATTCCTACGCATCATCCACCAAGGCAACCTTCGGAGGAATTTTCGGTCAGATCAATCTGGTCACCACCGATCCCGCCAAGGGATTACACGTAAACAACGTATATCTGGACATTGATCTGGTTTCCACTTTAGCAGGCGCGGCCGACGGCAATACCTCCCTCTCCATCGGATCGGTTGCGGGAACCGCCCGTTCCTCCATGGTTCACGTGGATTCGGTCGTTGCTGTCGGTAACATCACCGTCAACAACACCAAATATGTGGGCGGTATCTTCGGACAGGTTTCCGGCGGTGACGGATTTGATGTAACCATCTCCAATTCCGCCTACTACGGCACGATCACCGGCGGTGCCAGAGAAACCGGATTGATCGTAGGCCGCTTGAATCCCTCCAATCCTGTCAGCAAGCTGACCATCACCAACACCGTTGCAGGCGGTAGCTTTGCGAACGTACCTGCCAACCACGGTGCCTTCATCGGATGGGGCAGTGTTTCGGCCATTCCCACTGTAAATTTGACCAACAACCTTTACGTAGAATACGCCACCAGCGGTGTGAAGACCCATCAGGGCGCCAGCGGGTTCGTTCCCAATACCACGGGAACCAAGCAGGTAACCATTGCCAATCTGACAGGCTCTGCAGGAAGAACCACGCTGAAGAGCAACGGCTTCGATCAGTGGCTCGTTGCCGACGGTGATTTGGCTCTGCCCCATGGCGTATTCGAAATTCGTTATAATCCCGCAACCGATTATGACAAGATCATGGGTGCGTTGCTCAACGAATCCACCTACACGGTTTCTACCGCCAATCAGTGGTTGGCATTCGGATACAGCATTCTCAATCACGGTGCAAACGCTGACAAATACTTCGTAAACAAAACCATTTCTCTTGCTACCGACATCACCCTCAACAAAGGGGTTCAGGATGCGGCTGCCGCAGGCAAGACTTCTTCCCTGCTTGCATGGCCCAACGTAGGCGGCAAGTATTTCCACGGTAACATCAACGGAAACGGTCATACCGTTTCGGGAATGTATATGAAAACCACCTCAGGCAGTGCCGGCTTCTTTGGATACGCAGCGGGAACCGGAACCATGCGCATTGAAAACCTTGCCATCGTGGACTCCTACATTACCTCCAACAAGGCGATCTTCGGCGGTCTCTTCGGTCAGACCAATATGACCTCCGCCAATGCGGACGAGGGCTTGATCTTTAAGAATCTGTACCTCGACATCGACATGAAATCCACCCTTGCCAATTCGGGAGATACCGCTTCTCCCACCGCATCCTCTATGGGTACGGTTGCGGGAACCACCCGTTCCTCCCGTATTACAATGGATTCCGTTGTCTCTGTCGGAAATATCATTGCAAACGATACCCGTTACGTCGGTGGCTTGATCGGCCAGGTCTCCGGTGGAGGCGGCTCCAACGTGATTATGACCAACTGTGCCTATTACGGAACCATTACGGGTGCCGCAAAGGAAGTAGGATTGCTGGTAGGACGTTTGAACCCCACCTCGGTTGTCAGCACGCTGACCGTCGAGAATTGCGTGGCAGGCGGATCCATGTCCACCATCACCACCCCGTCCATTTCGGGTGCGTTCCTTGGATATTCCAGTGCGTCTGTTGTACCCGTTGTCACCTTTAGAAACAACCTCTACGTCACTTACCTCACACAAGGCGGTATTTCTTACGATCAGTTGTATAGCGGAGCAACTGCAGTTGTTCCCACTCTCACTAATAATACAAAGGTGAATGCAAGCGCCCTGAACGGCAAAACCGCTTCCGAGCTGCTCGTCGCGAACGGCTTTACCGCTTGGAGCGCACAGGTTGAGGACAAGGTGATCCCCACCGCTGTTCGCGACTTCTGGTTCCCCACCACCAACACCAAGTTCGTGGGCTATCAGATCTCCGAGGCAGTCGGCGCTCGCTTCTCCATCCGTCTGATCGGCGTGGTTGACTCCCTGGATTACGATGCAGTCGGCTTTAAGATCAATCTTTCTTGCAATGATGCGGAAATCGGCGTAAAGAACCGTACCCAAACCATCACCAAGGTTTACGGCTCTCTCACCGCCATCACCCCCGGCGGAACGGTGACCTACACCGCCGAGCAGCTGGGCGGCAGCTATATCTTCGCTTTGAACATCAACAACATCCCCGCGGGCTGCGGCAACGTTGATTTCCTGGTTCGTACCTTCCACAAGAACGGTGACGTGACCAACTTCGACGGCAAAACCATGGCGTTTACCCTTGACTCCAGCTTCTCCGTGCTGACCGAAGAGCCCGTCCCCGGTTCTCCCTCCACCGCTCCCGATGCCACCGACACGCCCGAGGCAACCGATCCTATCGAAACCGTCCACACCGATGTTGGTTTTGAAGGCTTGGACGTAACCGTTTCCAACGGTGCAAGACTTTCGGATTACCGTCAAAAGATCACCGATCTGCAGGCTGCGGGCTACAAGCTGGTATCCGAGCGTGTAACCGCTTATAACTACTTTGCGCAGATGGATAACGAGACCGAGACGCTTTGGGTATCCTACTACGGAACCAAAAAGCAGCTTCGTGTATCCGGTGACGGAACGCTTCTGAAGCTTCCCGAAAAGGAAACCGTACAGAATCCCGTTGTCGCGACTGTAACTCAGTACGCAAACTACGCAAGCCAAATGACCGATCAGAGTATGTCTCCCGGAATGGGATACATTATCAAGGCAGACAATGGCAAGCTTATCGTCATTGACGGTGCCGATACCCTGGACGTTGACGGTTTCTATGCCGAAATGCAAAAGGTATACGGAGACGACCATCCCGTCATTGCCGCATGGATCTTCACCCACGGACATGACGACCACATTCTTGCTGCCATCGGTATTCTTGAAAAGTACGGTGATTCCTTGACCGTAGAATCCATCCATCATTCCTTCCTCTCCGAGCCTTACAACGATGCGGACACAGTAGGAATCCACGCAAGAATCCAAACCCTCTTTGATCAGATCGACCGTCTGGAGATTCCCACGGTCACGGTTCGTACCGGCATGGAATTCTACGTAGGCAGTGTTAAGACCACCTATATGTATGCCCCCGACGATCTTTTCTATAAGAATGCTCCCTCCGTTACCAGCTTGAACGATCACTCCCTGATGTTCAAGATGGAATATGCGGACGAGACCATTATCTTCTTAGGAGATGCCATTTCCAAGGCAGAGGTCACTTCCATCTCGAACTGGAGTGATCTGGAATGGAAGTCCGATGTTTGCCAGGTTGCCCACCACGGCATTCAGGGAGTTTCCTCGGCGCTCTACAAGAAGATCGCCCCCAAGGTTCTGCTCTGGACCTGCAACATGGTTCGTTACAACTACAATTACAGCCGTTTCGAGCATACGATCTATCTCCACTCTCTGACGGATGTGGAAAACATCATTGCGTTTGACGGCACACGCACGCTGACCTTCGGTCAGTTCGTATCCTAAAGGAGGTCCGAAATGAAAAAGAATTATATGGAACCCGAATGCACGTTGGTTCTCTTGAAAACAGCGGATCTCGTCACCCTTTCCTATGAGGAAGAGGGCGAAGGAGACAACTGGGATTGGTAAAATCAATCTTCAAAACAGAAAAAAGCCTTCCCTACGGGGAAGGCTTTTTGATTTACAATTATTTCTTTTTTCGCTCAGGAATGAAAAACATAAAGACAAGCGAGCTGAGCAGGAGCATCATGGGATAGAAAAGATGAGAGATCACCGCGAAGGCGCCAAGCTCCAAGCCCATTGCGCTTACCGCGCTCAGGGCAACCAGCATCTGCGCGCCGTAGGGCAAAATTCCTTGGAAGATACAAGAGAAGGTATCAAGAATCGATGCCGTCTTTTTGGGGGAAATTCCATATTCCTCAGCCATTTCCGAAGCAATGGGATTTGCCATGACAATAGCAACCGTATTGTTGGCGGTGGAAATATCCATCAATCCCACCAAAAGTCCGATTCCCAACTGTCCGCCTCTCTTGCCACGGAACACCCGTCGGATGCCATTGAGCAGGGCTTGGAATCCGCCTGCCTCACGGATCAAAGCACAAAGCGCCGCCACCAGAATTGCCACCATGGAGGTCTCAAACATATCCGACACGCCACTTCCCATATTCTCCAAGAGCATAGGAAAATCCAAGGCACCCGTCGAGAGCATGATGATGCAACCTGTGACAATGCCGATCAGCAAGGTAAGGAATACGTTGATTCCCACGATGCCTCCAATCAAAACAAGAAGATACGGAATGATCTGAATCAGATTATAGGATTGAACCGCAACGGGCTGAATATCCGCCTGGATGGAAAGCAAAAGAATGAGTCCCAGCGTCACAATTGCCGCAGGCAGAACGATGGCGAAATTCTGACGGAATTTATCCTTCATGGCACAGCCCTGACCGTTACATGCGGCAATGGTCGTGTCGGATACGAAGGACAGGTTGTCACCAAACATGGCTCCGCCCACGACGGTTCCCACACACAGAGGAAGGGAGAATCCGGAGGTAACGGAAATGGCTGCCGCGATAGGAGTCAGCAACGTAATGGTTCCCACCGAAGTACCCATGGCAGTAGAAACGAAGCAGCTGACGATGAAGATCACGCAAACAGCAAAGCGAGGCGGTACAATGGACAAAAGGAAATATGCCACACTTTGCGCGCTGTTCCGTCCGACCACACCTACAAAAATTCCTGCCAACAAGAAGATGAGCAGCATGGTAATAATGTTTTTATCCCCCACACCGTGTCCCATCAGAGAAAGCTTTTCATCAAATTTGAGTCCTCTGTTTTGCAGGCACGCCACAAGAAGTGCCACCAAAAAGATCACCACAATGGGAACCTTATAAAATCCCATGGGGATCTTCAGAATGTATTCAAAGGTAATTCCCAACCCCAAATACAGTAAAACAAATACGCCAATGGGCAATAGTGCCCAAACATTTCCCTTTTTCATACCGTCCATCCTTTCGGATCTTTTTTCTTATTATATCATGAATGAGAGGACATGTCAAGATTTGTCATAATTACGGGAAATACTGTTCAAAAATGGGCGCAAGTGTCTCAGCCATACAGTAAAAGCCAAGATCGGTGGGGTGCGTTCCGTCCACCGTCATCATGTCTTGATCGTGACTCAAAAAGATCTCCTGCCCGTTGATGAAATGAACAGGACCCTCTCCCGCCTCTGACAAAACACGACAGCTCTCCTCGATCACCTTGGCACGAAGAAGTGCCTCTTCCCTTCCATTGTGTTGATTGGGCTTGGACAAGACCACAAACGGAATGTGCGAATGTGCCGCTCTTAGTTTTTTCAGCGCGGGAAGATGAGTTTGTCTCAGAAATTCGGCATCCCTTGCATTGTGATCGTAATCAAATACCAGCATGGACATATCCAAGCCGCACAGATAGTCGATCATGACCGCCTCCGCCTTGCATCCGCTGGCAAACCCAAGATTCCGATAATCGAAATTCAGCCTTCTCGACAGGATATTTTGATAAAGATTGCCCGAGCGGGAGGCGCAAGCTCCCTGGGTGATCGATGATCCGTAAAACACCACAGGCGCTCCCTCGTTTCGATAGGGCTTGCCTTCCTCCACCGTGGCTTCCACCTCTACTCCGATATAAACCTCGCTGACATTCACAAAGGAAGGAAAGCAAAGCGTGATCTCCCGCATCCTTTTTTCAGAAAACCGCGCGACCGATTCATAGCGGCCGTTTGGAATCTCAAAATGTACGGTATAGCCATCGGTGCTTACATTCTCATGCCACAGCACGTGAACGTGCTCTCCGTCCGCGTACAGATCAAAGCAAAACGCGTTGGCACCGGACAGTGCCGCGGTTCTGGCAGAAGGAAAGGTCGTGGGAGCAAGAACCGCGCCCACCGCGAGAACCGAGGAATCGGTAGAAAACCGAATACGAGCCCCGGCGGGATTGGTATATAATAGACCGACCCGTTCGCTTGTGGCTTCGGCGACCTCCCTCGGCATCCGCTTGAACACCCCGCGTCTTTCGGGATGATGCAAGCCGTAAATCCGCAAGGGAGCTTCCCTTGCGTCCATCACCTTAAGAACCGTTCCGATTCGTTCGGAGAACGAAAAGTTTTTGTTTTCCATCATGATTCCTCTTTATAAGATCGAACAATAATTCGGCAGAGCGGCTCGGAATTCCTCATCGGAAAGTGCTTCGGCATTTGCCAGTGCGGGAAACACCTCCGCTCTGGCTTTTTTAGCCGCATCCGTAAAGACGGCAATTCGCTCGGCAACCAGCTCGGCGGTCAGATCGGCAGGATCGACTCCCTTAAGCAACAGATCAAATCCCGATGCACACATGAGATTTCCCGCCTCAAAGACTTCCTTCATTCGCTCAGGCGTTACTCCACCCGTAATATATGTGGGACAATAGCCAAAGGTAGGAGCAGCGTGCAACCGCTTGGAAAAGGAAAAATCGGGACCGAGAACCTTAATAAACGCCGCACCGTGATCCATCTGTCTCAAAGCCTCTCCGCCCGTTTCCGCCGCAGGAATACATAGATGGCTCGGGCTGTATGTCTGCAGGGTCTCATTGGAATAGGGGAGCATGGAAACAAATCCGTCCGCATAGGGTGCCAGCTCCTCTAAGGTCATGAGCTGAGGGTATCTTTTTCGCCACTCTTTAACAATCCTCTCGCTGTCGATGGTGCTTCCCACCAAAATCACGGCATCGGGGAATTCCTTCCGAAGCGTTGGGATTCGCTTTGCGGCATCCTCTCGGCGAAGGGTGTATTCGATCACCCGAAGCCCTGCCAATCGGCAGCCCTCAAACAAAATTTCGGTATCAAATTCATCCTTGACAAAAATAGGAAACCATGCTTGCTCCGCAATTTTACGATAATTCGAAAAAAGTTTATGATTCATGATTGCTTCCTTTCATTTTTTCCAAAAGCTCAATGCACAAAAGAATATTCCGAATGATATGATAGGGATCCTTCACAGGAAGTGCCACGACCTTGTCCTGAGGCTTTCCTTCTCTGGTACGGATCTGAATCCATTCGCCCACCGACCGATCGGGATTGGGGAAGGTCTCGAAGGTATAGCTCACAATCCTCTCAAACCAATCGAGAAATTCTTCCTTTCCTGTTTCGGCATACATCAAAAGCGAAGTATATACCGCCTCGGAGTGAACCCACCACAGCTTACTTCCGAAATCGTCCAGAACCAGGCGAAGCTGAGGATTATCTTCCCCCGCCTTTTCTCCGATTTTATAGGGAACATCAAACCCATCACAGGGTACAAAATGATAAAATCCACCGTATTCGGGATCCCAGCCCCGTTCCATCGTTGCCTTGGCAACGGATACAATCGTATCCTTATAGCGATCCAGCCCCAGGATCTCCGCAGCCTCCCATTGAAACCACATATCCTCTAAGGAATGTCCCGGATTAATGTGCCGCACAAACAGCTCGTCCGGCTCGCTTCCGTCCGCGTAGCGGAATTCATGAATAAGCCCTCGCTCATCCGCGAAAACCTCAAACACCTCCCGATGGCAGACCTCAATATTCGCACGAAGGGATTCGGTATAGGCAGGGTCATGCATCTCCGCCGCCCGATACATTTCACAGCACATATTGGTCAGGATCATCGGCTTGGCATGAGTCCGATATCCAACGGGAACCGGATACGGCAATGAACGGTATTTGTCCGATTGATACCGCTCCCAAACCGACTCACCGAGAGCCTTCGCAAAGCGCCACGCCTCCGCATCCTTGGCGGCACGGGCATATGCCGAGAAGCCCATCACTACAAAGCAATCGGCAGAGATGCTCAGATCATACCCTTCGTGCCCCTCTACTGTTTTGGGATTTCCCGATGCATCGGTCAGAAATACACAACGGTAATCGTCTTTTCCCATCAGCACGTGATCCAAAAGAAAATCCTTTCCGCTCTCGGCATATTTGAGAAATTCCGCCCGCTCCCGCTCATCAAACAGATCGCTCTCCATGATCGAAAGACGGGAAAACATCCAAAGGAAACGTCCCTGAGACCAAATGTATTTATCCTTCGAGATCAAGCGACTTCCGTCATTGGTAAAGCAATTGAAATACCCCCCGTTTTCACGGTCAAGACACCGCCCCATCCAAAAGGAAAGCAGATTGTCGGTCAGCTCCTTTTTGAAAAGAGCAAGATATTTTTCAAGGTTCAGCGCGCTCATACCGTTCCCTCCTTAATTTCATCATTATAAATTTTTATAACCTTCGAAGCATTGAGGCATCGGGCATCTCCGTCGCTATGATAGTAGGAAATGAGAAGTCCGTCCTTGACCTCTTGGATCGAGGGATAGCAATAGCTCTCGGAAAGATCGTCCTCCAAAAGATAGGTATGCTTTGCCAAATCCAAAAAGCCCGCGTTCGACGCATTCATGCTCCGATCGGTAAAGCTCCGGCCGTCGTCCCTTGAAAGAGACAGCACGATGGGGGTCCGCTTGGGACTGCCCCAGGTCTCGGTTGCCCATTGCAGACAGTTGTATCCGATCGGATTATATACCGCCGCAACATAGTCCCCCACCCGCTTGACTCGCATAGGGGAGTCGGGGCTTGTAAAACGGCAGTTGGGCTCCACGGGTGTCCAGGTTTTTCCTTTGTCGGAGGAGGTGGAATCATACTGGTGGCCGAATGCGGTGCGGAAATACAACCAGAGATCTCCGTTCTCATGCTCATAAATTCCCGGCTCAAACAGTCCCTTTGGATTGGAATAGGGCGATTTCAGAACCTTATCGAGAACCTGCCAGGTTTTTCCGTTGTCATCCGAATAAGCAGTACGAATATCCGACACATGAGGGATCGGTGCGGGATTCATTTTCTTCATGGCATCTCTTCGCTCGCCCGTATAGGATGTGGGCAGATAGATTCTTCCCTCCCTCGTAACCGTGACACTGTCATTGACCGAGCAATAATATCCGGAGGGGAAGCCACAGGAAACCGCCTCGCCAAAGGATTCCCCTTCGTCCTCCGAACGAATAAATTGCGGCACGCAGGTCACGCCAAAGTCCTCGTCAACATCCTTTCGCAGGTACACCATACCAAGCGCACCGTCCTTCAAACGGAACAAGGAGGGCGACATAATGTTTTGCGCGTCCACGGGCTTATTCAAAAGGATGGAGGAGGGGCTCCAGCTCTCTCCCTCATCGGCAGAATAGGTAACCGAAATTCTCGCTGTTCCGTGATCCTCTCCATCCTCTCCGCAATATTCCGTATATGCCAGCATAATACGACCGTCCTTCAGGCGGATCATGGTGGATTCTCCGTTTCTCGGATTCATCTTTCCGGTCTTTAAAAACAAGACTTCTTTTCCGATTTTTTTCATAGTTTACTCCTTTCGGCTGTTCTATGATCTATTGTAAAATAAATTTTTTGAAATGTAAATTGTGTTTTATATCCTTTTTATTGCAAATCCTATACAGTTATGCTATAATAAGATATGCGCAAACTGAACGAAGGGCGGTGGATTCCATGAAGCACGATTATATTACGCACGCGGGTGCGATCTTTTATAAGCACGAGCGCTCCGAGCATATTTCCGAGGGCGCGTTTACTGTACACACGCACAATACCTACGAGTTAATTTATTTTCTCGGCGGAAACGCGACCCATGTCATTGAAGACAGAAAATACAAGCTGAAAAAAGGCGATATGATTTTGGTTCGCCCCTTTCAGCATCACTACATTCAGATCGACAGTCAGGGAGATTACGAACGCTATGACATCCTCTTTGATCCAGACCGAGATTCGGTTGAGGGTGTGCGTCTTTTGGGCGAGGACTTGGAGGTCATCAATCTGAGTGATAACGCGCGGGCACGGGAAATCTTCGAAAAAATGGATTTTTACCGAAAGAGCTGTGATGACGAAATGTTCGGAAGGCTTCTTTCCCATCTTCTCTCTGAGCTATTCTGTCTTCTCTATCTCTTCCCAAAGCCATCCGCGGAAACCAGCCCCTCGGTTTCTCCCCTGATTTCCAAAGCCCTTCATTTCATCAACGAAAACCTTGATTCCATCCGCGACATAGAGGAAATCTCCTCCCATCTTTTTATCAGTCAAAGCTATCTGTTTCGTCTGTTTCGGCAGGAGCTTCACCAAACACCAAAAAAATACATCACGGAAAAGCGGTTATATCTCGCGCAACAGCTTCTCTCCGCAGGCGAAAAGCCAACCTCCGTTTTCCGTCGCTGCGGCTTTCAGGATTACACCACCTTTTACCGCAACTATACTGCCTTTTTTGGCGACTCTCCCTCAGAGGATCGCTAAAAAGCATCCGCTTTCCGAAGAAAGCGGATGCTTTTCTTTATACTGCAATATGCTCCACAGTCTTTTTGACAAGATCGGTGATTTTCACCGTCCCCACTCCAAATATAGAGGTATGAAGAGTATTGTGAATCGGATCGCTCCATACGGAAGGGATCCCTCCCGTTCCCTTTGCCATTCCCAAAACCGAGCCCACCGTGGCGCCGTTGCAATCGGTATCAAATCCCGTTTCCACCGCCATACAAATCGACCGACCAAAATCTCCCTCTCCGTACAGCAGAGAGGCAACCACGATCATGGCGTTGGGGATGGTTTGACACCAATCACCTGTATATTCGTCATAGGCTTTGTGGATTCGCGCAAAGCAACTCGCTTGGGATACCCCTGTCTTGTAGCCCTCCAACACCGACATCAATGCCTCATACAACCTGGAGGTATGCGGAATCTCGGCAAGCCCGCCGAGAATAATGGTTTCCAGATCCTCGGTGGTAGCGGCAACCGCCAGCATGGCCGCCACCAGCATCTCTCCGTAAATTCCGTTTTTCACGTGAGAAATTGAGGCATCTCGCCATGCCATTTCCGCCGCCAATTCGGGGTTGCCGGGATTGATATAGCCAAAGTAATCCCCTCGAATCTGCGCACCGATCCATTCACGGTACGGATTTTTGTAGACTGCCGACTCGGGAGGCGCATATCCCTTGATAAAATTGCAAAAGGCCACCCGCTCTGCGGTACAGTACGCATCCTTATTTTGATACTTCATCCAGACCTTCGAGACGTCAAAGGGGGTAAAATCCCTGCCATACCGCTCAATGAGTGTTTGGGCAAGGACCACGTAGTTGGTATCGTCATCCACGGGCATACCGTCGATCTCGTCGGCATAATACCTTCTTGCGAATCCGTATTTGTATTTCCCAAGGATCTCTTCATTCAGATCGCTTTTATAGATATATCGGTGCATCGGATAGTTCCCCGTCTCCTTCAGAAAAGGAATCAGCTCGTTGGTTCGGATGCCCTCTACCGTTTTTCCGAGCATACATCCGCATATACGACCAAGCCATGCTCCGTGAATATTGTCCTCGTTGACCGATCCCTTCACCTTTGAAAAAGGAGACATGGGCTTTCTCAAGCTACGGATCTGCTCCAGACCCGAGGGCTCCATGTATGCGTAATCCGCCTTTTGCTTGGCAGAGGAGACCACCTCAAATAAAACGTCTCCGAATTTTTTCTTGATCTCGCCTTTGGGAAGTCTGGAAACCGACAGAAATATATCCTTATATATTTCAATGTCCAATCCCTCCCCCACGGACTGTTGGTATTCGATGACAAGATTGGAAGAATAAAATTCCCAATCGTGGAGATTTTGATACTGCGGCTTGATCCCATTGCTTCCTCTCATTTCCTCCACAATGCGATTATCGTTGCCCATGATCAAGCTGTCAAGGGAGATATCGAAATATTTTGAAATCATAACGATTTTTTCAAGATCGGGAACAGATACCCCGCTCTCCCATTTTTGTACCGATTGCTGAGATACACCGAAAATCTCCGAAAATTGAGCCTGCGTCAGCCCCGCTTCGGTTCTGATTTTATGAATAACCGTGCTAAGAATCATAAAAACACCTCTCTTTCTTTTTGCTATTATACCATGTAAGCCGTTACCTTTCAACCATCCCGCAATTGTCTT
>JAFVRI010000080.1 GCA_017504335.1 Clostridia bacterium | reverse complement strand
GCTGATGGGCGATTCCTCCGATAACATTCCCGGTGTTCCCGGAATTGGAGAAAAAACGGCTCTCAAACTTATTTCAGAGTATGGTACGGTTGCGGAACTTTATGAAGCCTTGGATACCGCGAAACTTTCCGACGGCACCAAAAAGAAGCTGGCAGAGGGAAAGGACATGGCAGAGCTTTCTTTGGCACTTTCCAGGATCTGTGTCAATGCTCCTATCGACTGCTTGGCGGATACCTACGCGTATAACGGCTATGATGCGGCAGCGCTTCGACGGCTGTTCTTGGAACTGGATTTTACCGCGCTAATCAAAAAATTCGGTCTAGAGCAAATTCCTGATGATGACGGATCGGGGCAAACGGTCGGGACGGAGCTTCATTATCAAGAAGTCAAATCCCCACAGGAACTAAAGAAGATCAATTGCGTGGTTTCTCTGCAAGGCTCACGGTTATCCTTGTTTGACGGAAGGTCTTTGTGTAGCCTGGATTTAAAGGAAGAGCAGGCTATGACAGAGGCTTGTATGCTTTTGCGTGATCATGCGGTGATTTGCTATGATTTCAAAAGCATTTTCAAATTTTTCTATGAGAAGGGCATTGAGCTTCCTGTTTGTAGGTTCGATTGTATGCTTGCTGCATATGTATTGGATTCGGGAAGAAGCTCTTATTCCATGGAGGATCTGTGCGTTCGATATTTGAATTGTTCCAAAACAGAGGGGATCCCCGATGCGGTTTGGATTTGGCAGATGCATGAGATCCTGCGTGCGGAGATTGAATCCATGGGATTTGAGAAGCTGTTAAATGAGATTGATCTGCCGCTCGCATCCGTACTTGGAAAGATGGAGCTTTGCGGCTTTCGGATCGATACGACGGGAATACAGACATATGGTGAGGAGCTTTCTCAAGCTGCAGAGTATTTAAAGATGAGAATCTACAGCTATGCGGGAGAAGAATTCAACATTGGCTCTCCCAAGCAGCTGGGAGAGATTCTCTTCGAAAAGATGGGTCTGCCGAAATCCAGAAAGACCAAAACTGGATATTCTACCGACGCGGAGACGCTTCAAAAGCTGATTTCCAAGCATCCGATCATCGAAGATATTTTGGATTACCGTCAGGTTACCAAGCTGAAGTCTACCTATGCGGACGGACTTGTAAAGGCGGCGGATGCCGAGGGACGGATCCACAGCATACTGAATCAGACGGGAACCGCCACCGGTCGCTTGTCCTCCTCGGAGCCAAACCTGCAAAATATTCCGGTTCGTACCGAGCTTGGACGAAAATTCCGTCAGTTCTTCATTCCAAAAAATGATGATTACGTGCTGATTGATGCGGACTATTCTCAAATTGAGCTTCGCCTTCTGGCGCATGTCGCGGGAGATGAGGCAATGATCGCGTCCTTCCATTCGGGAGAGGATATTCATACCACGACAGCTGCTCGTGTCTTTGGCGTTCCTGTTGATCAGGTTACGTCAGATCTTCGAAAAAAAGCGAAAGCGGTCAATTTCGGTATCATGTACGGAATCGGGGAATATTCCTTGTCAGAGGATCTTTCTATCACCAGAGCACAGGCAAAGGCTTATATAGAAAGCTACTTTGAACAATTTCCTCAGATCCGACAATATTTGGACCGTGTGCAGGAAGAAGCAAAGCGGGACGGCTATGTGACGACAGTGTTTGGCAGACGGCGTTATATTCCCGAGTTGGCTTCCTCGAATCGGAATGTACAGCATTTCGGAGAGCGTGTGGCAATGAATAGCCCGATTCAGGGAACCGCGGCAGATATTATCAAAATTGCCATGATCCGTGTAGATGAGGAGCTTCGCACCAAAGGCTTTGATGCCCAAATGATTCTTCAGGTGCATGATGAGCTGTTGATTGAGTGTCATAAGGATTGTGCCGATCAGGTTAGGGAAGTGTTGGTTTCCTGTATGGAACGGGCAGTGGATTTTTCCGTGCCCATGAATGTTGAAGCACAGATCGGATGCACATGGTATGACGCAAAATAGCATGAAAGAGCAGATTGCTTGGCGCAATCTGCTCTTTTGCAACAATTTCCTCTAAAAAATATAAAAAAGATTCAAAAAAGATATGGACATTTTCCAATAATTGTAGTATAATAAATAGGAATGTAAATCCCTATGTTAAAAATTTACCAAAAAACAAAAAGGAATAAATCATTCCGCTTGTTTCAGGTATGGGAGAAGAAGGAGACCGTGTATGCAAATTCGTAAAATTGCAGAGCTTTTGAATGCGAAGATTCTTTGTGGAGAGGAGCATCTGGATGGATCGGTCCACTCTGCATGTGGCTGTGATATGATGAGCGACGTTCTTGCTTTTGTGAAGGATCAGGCAGTTTTGCTGACGGGATTGTGTAATCCTCAGGTCGTCAGAACTGCTGAAATGATGGATATGAGATGCATTGTGTTCGTCCGCGGAAAAATGCCTCCCGAGGCGGTTGTTCGTTTGGCGGATGAGGCGGGAATCGTTGTTATGGTCTCGTCCGAGAGAATGTACGTTGCATGCGGAAAGCTG
>JAFVRI010000079.1 GCA_017504335.1 Clostridia bacterium | reverse complement strand
TATCATCCACAAGCTCAGGATGTCCGATCAACCGCAACAGCCTCGGCATATTGACCGAGGGGTCACCCAAGGCGAAATACACCCATTCACCGTCGGAGCATTGGTAGCTTCCTTCGGGCGCACCGTGATCCACCCGATTATAGGGGAAACAGCGTCCAAAGGGCGCTTGCGCCATGGCAATCATGGTTCCCATACAGAAAATCGCATTTTGGTAGAGTCCCGAGCTTACGTTGTCTCCCTTCCCCGTCCGCTCTCTGCGATAGAGGGCGGCGTTGATTTCCGCTACCAGAAGATATGCCGTAGCGGTGTCACCTACACCGATGGGAGCCAAAACAGGCTCATAATCCTCTTTCATTGCCGACATATCCCGAATAAAGCCGCTCCGTGCCCAAAACGCGGTCGTGTCGAAGGCAGGCTTGCCCGCATCCGGCCCCTTCTCGCCGTACCCCAAAACCGAGGCATAAATCAGTTTGGGATAGAGCTCCCTCAGGTCCTCGTAGGAGAGTCCCAGCTTCTTAAGAGACGTGGAACGAATGTTCGTGACAAACACATCCGTTTGCTCCAAAAGCTTTTGGAAAACCTCCATTCCCTTCGGGGTCTTCAGGTTAAGGGCAACGTGCTTTTTCCCCGAATTATAAAGATCGAAAATGGGGTTTTCCATTTCCTCAAAACGATCCGGGAGAAAGTTGATTCCCGACCGACGCCAGCTATCACCTGTAAGCGCTTCGACCTTGATGACCTCCGCGCCCATATCCGAAAGCAATCTGGCAGTGGTCGGTCCGCAAACGAAGGTGGAAAGCTCCAACACCTTAACTCCTGCCAATGGCATATCTTTTTTCATGGAAGGATCTCCTTTTATTCGGAAACAATCGCCGCGCCGCTTGCAATCATCCCCTTGATCTCTTCGTCGGTGTACCCAAGGGAGCTGAGAATCTCCACGGTATCGGCACCGACAGCGGGAGCGGGCTTGGTGGGAGGCGGTGTAAAGGATTCCATTTCAATGGGACTTGCGGGCATCACATCCACGTTTCCGTTTCGGAATTCCACTCGCTCAAGATACCCGTTTTCCCATGCCTGAGGATCCTTGGAAACGTCACGGAAGTGCGCCATATGTGCAATGGGAAGACCGTGCTCTCTGCCGTAACGCACCCAATAGTCGTGAGGCTGCTTCAGAATCCCCTCGCGGAAATATTTGTGCAGCTCCTTGCGGTTCTCCCAATGCTTGGCGGGAACGAAGCGAGGATCGTCGATCAACTCGGGATGACCGATCATGGTGAGAAATTCGGGGAAATCCTTGGGCATTCCCGAGGGGAAGTAGATCCATTCTCCGTCCGCACACTCAAAGCTTCCCGTGAAGCCGTGATCGATGCGCTTGGAGGGATATTCCCGTCCGAAGGGCTCTTGGGTCATGATGATCATGGTTCCCATGCAGAACACACCGTTGTGGAAGAGAGTGGAGGTGACAAAATCCCCCGTGCCCGTGACCGTGCGGCGGTAAAGCGCAGCGCAGATCTCGCCCATCAGCAAATATCCCGTTGCCGTGTCGCCTACGCTGGATGGAGCGGTGACGGGGGCATAGGATCCGTCCTCGGTGATCGTTGCCATGTCCCGCAAAAAGCCGGAACGGGGCCAGAAGGCGGTGGTGTCGTAGGCGGGCATATCCGCATCGGGGCCCTTTTTACCGAAGCCGAGCACCGCCGCGTAGATCAGCGATGGGTATTTCTCCTTCAGATCCTCATAGGAAAGCCCCAGGCGCTTCAAGGCGGAAGAGCGCAGATTGGTAACGAATACGTCGGCGTCCTCCAGAAGTTTCAGAAAGGCTTCCATGCCTTCGGGGGTCTTGAGATTCAGAGAAACGTGTTTCTTTCCCGAGTTATAAATGTCAAAAATGGGATTCTCGTCCTTGTTGAAGCGGGGCAGATAGCCAATGCCCGCGCCGCGCCAGCCGTCCCCCATGGGGGCCTCTATCTTGATGACCTCTGCTCCCATGTCCGCAAGCATTCTCGCGCAAACGGGTGCCGCCACGTAAACCGACAGCTCCACGACCTTGATTCCACTTAATGGTCCCTGATTCATATCATTCTCCTTCTTTCATCCTTCGTTTATTTACAAAATTCCATTGCGCTCAGCGCAAAGACCTTCGCGCAGTCCAGAACCTCCGAGAGGGTAATGCGCTCGTTTGCCGCATGGGTGTTGGGGGGCTGAGGGCCGAATACCGCACAGGGGGTATACGGATTGATCACATCGCCGTCACAGCCCGCGATCCAACAGGATACCGCCCCTCTCTTCCCTAACACGTCGGCACAAGCGTCCTGCATGATGCCGATTGCGGGATGGGACGCATCGGAGGAAAAGCCGCGATTCTGCACCGACACCTCTATTTCGGGGAGATTGTCACGAAGCCAAAGGTCGCTCATGGCGACACCCTCCACGGTTTCGCGAATGATGTTCAGAACCTCCTCGCTTGTATAGCAGGAAGGACACTGTACCCTGTACGTAACGTTCACCTCGCCGATGATGGAATTGTTGGTACCTCCCTCAATGCCGACGGGGCAAATGGTAAAGGCTCCCACTCCCATGCGATTCAGGGTATCGGTTCCTCCCGCTCCCTTCAAGCCGCCCCGATCGTGATTCAGCGAAAGGTCACGCTCCAATCTGTAAAGCGCATCAATGACCAGCATGGCCTTCTGTAAGGCATCCACGCCACCCTTGCTTCCCCTGCCCCAAACCGTATGAGGCTGAGGAAAGACACAAACATGTCGCAGACAGAAATGGTTGGCCTTTCCGCGGATCTTGATTTTAAGTGTGATACTGCAGGGTGTTTCGGGACAGATCTCCATATTGGAGCCCTCGCAGATAATACAGAAATCCGGCTTCTTCTCCATGGACGCTACCATAGCGCCCGCACCGTGACGGGCTCGATCCTCCTTGCCGGCTTCCTCACCCACCGAGCTAAGCAGAGAAACGTCGCCCGAAAGCTGTACGTCACAAGCCTTCAAGGCATTCATTGCCATCATTGCCGCGGCAATGCCCCATTTGTCGTCACCCGAGCCTCTGCCGTGAATCCAGGTTCCGTCAAACTCTCCCGAAAAGGGATCCCGATCCCATTTCTCATAGGGCTGAACCTTGACCGTATCCGAATGGGCATCTAACAAGAGCGTTTTTCCATCACCGTTTCCCCGATACGTAATTAACACACAAGGACGCTTCTGCTTCTCGTCGAAGGCACGCGAGATCACCTCAAAGCCGGCTTCCTCGGCATAGCTGCGAACAAACTGCTGTACCTCAAATTCCTCTCCCGAATAGGATGGAATCCGAATCATATCGGACAAAAGTCTTTGCAGATCCGTCTTGTGATCCTCAAGCCATTGTAATACCTGTTGTTTCTGTTCCATAACGATCTCCTTTGCATACGAGAATTTCCGAATAGTTATATATGTAATGATATCAAACAGATCCGTCTCTTATCTTACAGAATCTGACACGGCCCGAAAATCAAGGTCATCAACGCATACATGATCGGCATCGAAACAATGCATAGCGTATGCGAGATGAGTGCCATGCTGGCGCCGATTTTCGGATTGCCGCCATAAGCCTCGGGAAATACAATGGTATTGAGACCAAGGGCAGAGGCGGTGGCAAAAAAGCCGAGGTAGAGCACACCGTTGCCGATATTCATAGCAAAGCAGCTGTTGAGTAATTCCGTGGCACCGAACAAGACGGCAACGATGATCGCGGGAAGCAAGAAGAGACGAAGGAGCGTTGCCGCGTAGACCTTTTTGTCCTTCAGGATCTCCCCTACGTCGTAGGACGCAATGGTAAAGCCCGCAAGCAGCATGGCAACGGGGCCCATGCAAGCCTTCAAGGAATCGATGGCGGAGGAAAGAAAGGTCGGAATATATGCCCCCACTCCGCTAAGGCCCATCACAACACCGAGAGCCAAAGCGACGGTGGAGGGATTCAGAATTTTTTTGAGGGTGGATCCCCTGTTCTTGTCGCTCGGAACCAGATTGCTCACACCCCACGTATAAATGCCAATGGTGAGCGGGAGACAGTAGAGCTTATAGTAGGAAAGCATGGAATCTCCCAATAGCATCTGAACCAAGGGGTCTCCCATGTATCCGCTGTTGGCAAATGCCAGGGCATACGCATAGATGCCCCGTTCGGGACTCTTTTTTCGAACAAAGACCCTCGAAAGGATCATCGAGATACCGACAGCAACGAACAGCGCAACTGCCGCCAGACCAATGTTGATGGCATGGGTTGAGACCGTGCTCGGTGTGCAAAAGGCAACCACGGTGCTGAAGGTAAGAGCGGGACAGAAGACCCAGTTTTCCAGCTTTGCCATAACCTGCCCTGCCGAGTCAGGCAGAAGATGGGTTTTATGCAGGACAAATCCCAACGCAATGCAAAAGAAGAGCAAAAGCATGGGATTGAACGTTGCGATGAGAATGCTCATCATAAAAGTCTCCTCTTTGTAAAAACAGTATCAATACGCAAAAAATTGTCACGCCAAGCAAACATTTGCTTTAGTGCTCCAACGCCGCGCGGATCTCCATAATACGTGCAGAGCGATCTCCCCAAGTAGCAAGAACGGTCACACGAATCTTATCAACCGTCATCGCCTCAAAGTAGTGGATACGCTTTCTCATAAAGTTCCCTTCCACTTCTGCGATTTTCTTCCATGCACCGTTGACAAGCACCGCTACCTCATAATCCTTGACGCAAAGCGGAACATGGGGAATTTTAATGCCCCAACAGGTTCCGGGATTGGTCATGTCGGTATCGAACACCACACTGACCGAATTGATGCACGAGGGCTCCTTGAAGGACAGCTCGATCCATTGCGGAAGATCCTGCTTGGGATCGGAGACCCATTCGTAGGTTTCGGGACTACGAATACGGGATACCCCGTTTATGACATTCTCGGGAGAGCAGTTTGCTTTTTCTTCCTTGGGCTCAAACACAAGCAACGCATAGTTTGCGCCTGACCATTTGATCCATTGACCGTTTTCTCCTCTCTTTCCACAGAGGTTGTAGAAGGAAAGATTGGTCAGATATCTCCAGCTGATGCCCTCGGCTGCTTCGATCCAAACCTCAAGCTTGCCGCTGGGATGCTTCTCATCGGGAGTAACGGGAATATGAATATCGATCTTCATCCAACCCTCATGCAAGGGAGGAACCACCGCCTCGGAACCGCAAGGCTCCTGATCGGGAGTAAAAGTATCAATGTCTCCCTTGATCCGTCCAAAGACCTTGATGGTGGTAGGCTCGCTGTTGTCGGATCGGAGCCATACCCAAACCGCCTCAATATTGCCGTGGGTATTTTTGTTGAAGCTGGTTGTTGCCAAGCGCGCCACATCCAACGCCACAGGAGGATTGACCGTACCGTGTCTTGTGGCAAAAATCTCTTCGGTGGAAACCGAGGAGGCAGTAACGCTTGCGGTTCGGCAAGGATCTCCCTCATCCTCGTTCACAAGACCCGGAATAAACATGTCGTCCTTCAAAAGCTCCTGCTGCAATGCCTTGATATGACGCTGATAGATACCTCTGGGTGTTTCTCCCAGACGAATACACATAGCGGCGGCGGTGCCTGCGGCTTGTCCCAACGTAGCAATGGTGTTCTGCACACGAACCGTACCCAACGCCACGTGCGTTACGCTGATATTTCTTCCCGCAAAGAAAAGATTATCGATATTTGCGGAATACAGACAGCGGTACGGAATCGTGGGCATAGGAACCTTTACCGCGGCATACAGCGGCCCCTTTTTGCCCGAATAAATTCCCTCGGGATGATGCAGATCTACCGCCCACCCCGAATAGGAGATGGCATCCTCAAAACGGCGTCCGGATGTCGCGTCCTCCTGCGTCATAATATAATCACCGACCAATCTGCGCGACTCGCGGCGACCGTTATAGACACTGACGAAGCGCATACGGTAATTCTGCGCCCTCTCCTTTTGCGACCAATCATTCTTGATGTGATCGTAATACCCGAGAATGATCATCAAAAGCGCATCACGCGTTTCTTCTCCGTCCCACATATCGTCGTAAACGTTGGGAGCCTCCAGCCACCACATCAAGCTCGCGCCGTCTCCGTTGATGACTCTGCCAAACTCCTCATCGCTTTTAGGAAGCGGAGGAACCCACTCGGGCGCGTGATATTCCACAGGCTCGTCGGTTTTGAAGAAATACGGACGGTTTCCGGATTTGATGCAACCGCTCATGGTCATGGTATCGGCCGCCTCGGGAGCGATCCCCTCCCCATGCTGCCATGCGGCTTCTCTTCCAAAACGACATTTTGCGCCCACGTAATATCCGAGCCACGCGTCACCCGTACAATCCATAAACAGCTTTGCGGTAAAATGCGTTTTTTCAAGAGTACGAATATTCATAGCATATACGCCACGAATCAAAGATTGAGAGGACATATCTGCCGCATACACGTGATTGTCATACAGCAACGTAATATTGGGTTCTGCCAACACAAGCTTGGTGATGGCTCTCTCCCAATCTCCGAAATCCTCTTTCTCACAGTCGCGCAGACGGCGGATCTCCTCCGCGATTCCGCTCTCTCTCGCATTGATGTGACCATTCATCGCTCCGTCAAAGGTGATTCCCACCTCCGAGCTTCCGTTTCCGCCCAATACGGAACGGTCCTGTAAAAGAAGAACCTTGATTCCCTTACGCGCTGCCGCGATTGCCGCGGGACAACCGCCGGGACCGCCTCCGACAACGATCAGATCAAAGTCCCCGCCCTCCTTCACTTCGTCGCTCACACCCTTGGCGTACGCACGATCCTTGTGAATGCGATCGATCTCACGGGACGGAAGGTAATCCATATCCGTAGTAAGCAAAAGGGATGCACAACGTCCAAAATAACCGGTCAGGTCGTGAAGCGAGATCGTGTGCTCGCCCACGTCAAGCTCCACGTCACCCGCGATCTCCCAAATCCACCGATCGGAGGGAAGCTTGCCCAGAATATGATCGGTCGCTTTGCCGTCAACGAGAACCGTAAACTGTCCGGGAGAAAAACTTCGAAGCCAGTTGCGGTCACGCACCCAAATACGGTATTTTCCACTATGGCAAACGTTGATGGTTACGCTCGCGTCCTCAACGGGAACACCGGGCTCATCCGCGGCAATCAGATATGCGCTTCCCATAAGATGAACAAATTGCGTATCCAATTTCCAACCGCCTCTTATTTCAAAATCAAGCGCATCAATCCAAATCTTTCTACCGGTACTCATTTGATTCATCCTTTCCGTGATAATCCTTTTGCTGTGTTTCGTAGTCAAAGCTCGCCTCTCACACAATACATGGATTTTATTTTACTATACAGAATGAGTATATCACATATAAATTCATAATCAATAGAATAAATCCAAGAAAAAACTTGTACAAAAAATAGATTTATGCTATAATGATAATGAAGAGGTGATGTTATGAGTTTTCAAATCAACTGTACGCAGAACGGAGTTGTTCAATATCCGATGCATACGCATAAAAATTACGAAATTATATTATACCTTGAGGGACAGGGCAATATGCGCACGGAGGCGGGAAATATTCCGTTTGAGGAGGGTACCATTATCATCGTTCCCCCCAACGTCAAGCACGGATCGATATCGGAAAACGGATTAAAAAACATTTCTATTGAAGGTGATTTCGATGGATATTGGCATTTTGATACCATAAAGTTTTTTTCGGATAACGAGACGCATGAAGGAACAACACTTGCCAAGATGATCTATGATAACCGCTTTGGAAACAGTGCCTATCTTTCCTCTTTATGCACGGCGTACGCTTGCTTTCTTACGCAGAGAGTGGAGATTGATTATGCAATTCAAAAATGCGTTCGGAAAATTGTTTCCGAAATCTCACAAAACGCCTTTGATTCGCAAATCGATCTCGCCTTGATTTTGTCAAAAAGCGGATATTCCAAGGACTACATACGGTCTTGCTTTAAGAGGATCATGAAAAAAACGCCCAACGAATTTCTGACCGAGGTCAGAATCAAGCATGCGTGCTTTTTGATCGATATTTATCAAAACAAACAGTCATTGACCGAGATATCCGAGCAGTGCGGATATACCGACTATATTTATTTTTCCAAAAAGTTCAAATCGGTCATGGGTCTTTCCCCAAAGGAATACCGAAATCAATGACATAAGGAAGGGGCTGTCTCAAATGCGAAATTGAGACAGTCCCTTGAATTTTAAAGGATCGAGAAATTCACAACGATTGCCGCAAAGACGATGGAAACCATGGAAAGCAGCTTAATGAGAATGTTGATTGCGGGTCCTGAGGTGTCCTTGAAAGGGTCGCCGACCGTATCACCCACAACTGCCGCTTTGTGGCAATCTGAGCCCTTACCGCCGTGGACACCGCTCTCAATATACTTTTTGGCGTTATCCCAAGCGCCGCCCGAGTTGGACATAAATACCGCCATCAAAAATCCCGAAGCCGTTGCGCCTGCCAGCATTCCGACAACACCCGTGCATCCGAGAACCAGCCCCACGAGGATGGGAGCAGCCACGGCAACGATCGTTGGAAATACCATCTCACGCAAGCTTGCCCTGGTACAAAGGTCAACGCAGCGCGCGTAGTCGGGATCTGCCTTGCCTTCCATCAGTCCCGTAATCTCCCTGAACTGACGGCGAACCTCCTTGACCACACTCTGCGCCGCGCGTCCCACCGAGTTCATGGTCAGTGCCGCAAACACGAACGGCAGACAGGCACCGATAAACAAACCGATCAGGACGGTAGGATTGGTAATACTCAGATCGGCGATCTTCGCAAAGCCGCCGTCGATCGTCTTCACCTTGTCGATGTAAGAAGCCATCAAAGCCAACGCGGTCAGAGCCGCAGAGCCGATTGCAAAGCCTTTTCCGGTAGCCGCCGTGGTATTCCCCAACGAGTCCAGTGCGTCGGTGCGCTCTCTTACCTTCTTGTCAAGGCCTGCCATCTCGGCAATTCCGCCTGCGTTGTCCGCAACGGGACCGTATGCGTCGGTTGCCAGTGTAATTCCCAAGGTAGACAGCATACCCACTGCCGCCAGTGCAATGCCGTAAAGTCCCATGGAAGCACTGTCTGATCCACCTGAGACGAAATAAGCAACGAGTACGCAAAATGCCACGATCACGATGGGTAACAGCGTGGAAAGCATACCAACCGACAATCCGCCGATGATGATCGTTGCGGTTCCCGTTTCTGACGTTCCCGCCAAATTACGGGTAGGCTTATAGCTATCCGAGGTAAAATATTCGGTTGCCTGCCCAATCAACACACCGCCGACCAAGCCTGCGAGAATCGCGAAATAGATCTTCCAATTTTCCGCCCCTAACACAAAATAGACAAGCGGGAAGGAACCCAGGGCGATCAGAATCGCCGAGAAATTGGTACCGCGACTGAGAGCGCGAAGCAGCTGCTTCTGAGAAGCGCCCTCTTTGGTTCTTACAAAGAACGTGCCCAGAATCGAGCAAAGCACACCGACTGCCGCGATCAGCATCGGAAGCGCCATTGCCTTGATCGAGCCGAACGCCGAAACACCCAGTGCGCAAGCCGAGATAACAGATCCTACGTAGGATTCATATAGGTCAGCGCCCATTCCGGCAACGTCACCAACGTTGTCACCAACGTTGTCGGCGATAACGGCAGGGTTACGGGGGTCATCCTCGGGGATCCCCGCCTCTACCTTACCAACCAGATCCGCGCCAACGTCTGCGGCCTTGGTAAAGATACCGCCACCTACACGAGCAAAAAGCGCCATTGCGGATGCGCCCATACCAAAGGTAAGCATTGCGCCGGTAATATCCGAGGGATCGAGCTTAAACACGAATTTCAGAAGAATAAACCATACCGAAATATCGAGCAAGCCAAGTCCTACGACGGTAAAGCCCATAACGCTTCCCGCAGAGAAAGCAACGCGAAGACCGCGATTCAGTCCTTCCTGACAGGCGTTAGCGGTTCTTGCATTGGCAAGCGTAGCGATTTTCATACCGATAAATCCCGAGAAAGCTGAGAAAAAACCACCGGTCAAGAATGCGAACGGAACATACGGGGTCAACAGATCCATAAACGCCATTACGCCCAGAACGACAAACATTGCGCCAAAGAAAATCAGCACGATCTTATACTGCCGTTTCAAAAACGCATTTGCCCCCTGACGAATCGATTGAGAAATCCGCTTCATCAAATCGGTGCCTTCGGGAAACTTCATCACCCTGCGAGCGACGATCAGCGCAAATAACAACGCAATGATCGCGCCGACAGCCGTGAAAAGCGCCATCATAATTTCCATAAAAACCTCCAAGAATCACATTTTCAAAATTGAAATATTTTATGATATCACTTGTCAAAAAATCAAGTGCGTCTAACTGTCGGTACTCATTTGATTCATCCTTTCCGCGACACGTCCTTTGCTTTATTTCCATATTCATAAGATCGCATCTCTCGCAATACATTGATTCTGTTTTAACAAGTAAAGTAAGTATATCACATAAAAATCAATAACCGATAGAACAATTCAAGGAATAACTTGTATAAAAGATAGATTTTTGCTATAATAAAGAGGAGGTGATGTTATGAGTTTTCGAATTAACTGTACGCAGAACGGAGTTGTTCAATAGGTATCCCACGATATTTGATTTTCTGCCTATTGCAGAGTTCCAACCCAACATCAAAGGATAAACCGACAGATAACAATATCTCGGAGGTCCATTTTCAGTCAATAAGATCACCAAGGATATTGAATACTTCTCATGTTTATAAGATTGAAATAATTAGTAATGATGAGCATATCCAAAGGGCTGAAAGACAAACCTTTAATGCACGTATTCAAGGTGGTGCTGCGTCGCTTACTAAAATGATGATGAAAAATAAAAAATCAAAGTATTCCTCCTACCTTTAAGCCTTTTCCATTGGAATATGGGTTCTTCCATAGAACTTATCAAGCACATTGAATTCATCCACCTGTTTTGCTACCTCGCTGACGAGAAGATTGATATAGTTCTGTGTTATGTCCAAGCTGCTATGTCCAAGAAGCTTTGAGAGCGAGACAACGTTGCCGCCGTTGAGGATCCATTGCTTTGCGAAGGTATGGCGGTAGCGGTGGATGCCTGTGGTCTGTACGCCTCGACGTTTGTTGTACTCATAGAGCATATGATAGCAGGTGCTTTTCGTGAGCTGTTGACCGAAGACATTGCAGAAAAGGAAGTCGTCGTTTGATTTATGTTGTCTGTATTTGAGGTACTCTGAGAGGATATTGACCATTGTTCGATTGAGTGGCACGATCAAAGGCTTTCTGTTCTTCGTGACGTTGACGTAGACCACGTTATTATCGAAATCGAGGTCCTTGACTTGAATGTGCATAAGACTTCGTTGTCTGACACCCGTACTGAAAAAGAAATTCGTCATCACCCAGCATTGGTATTCGGTAAAAGAGCATTTCTTGACATTGGGCTTCTTCAAAAGCAGTTGCAGCTCCTGCTCGTTATAGGTTTCAAT
>JAFVRI010000078.1 GCA_017504335.1 Clostridia bacterium | reverse complement strand
ATAGCACAATCCGATTCTCTTTTTCAAGTATAGAACATAATATTTTGCAAATAATAACGAAAAACAAAAAGGAGCGGATGTACATGCAAAACAGGATTTTAAGATTTTCGGGCGGAGCCGCAATCGTAGCCGCCGCATCGGTGGTTGGCAAGCGGGAATTTGAAGGGCCCTTGGGCGACTGCTTTGATCTGCATGATTCCACCGACAAGTTCGGCATGAAAAGCTGGGAGCGAGCGGAAAGCGAAATGCAACGGCTCGCGTTCAACACCGCCCTTGCCAAGGCAAGCGCAAGAGAGCGGGATGTGGATGCACTCTTTGCGGGGGATCTTTTGAACCAATGCGTGGGCTCCTCCTACGGGCTTCTCGATTTCGATATTCCTTACTTTGGATTGTACGGTGCCTGCTCCACAGCCGCGGAAGGACTGATGCTTGCCGCCATGACCGTATCAGGCGGATTCTTTTCCACAGCCGCCGCGGTCACCTCCTCCCATTATTGCTCGGCAGAGCGTCAGTACCGCACACCTCTGGAATACGGTTCTCAGCGAACCCCCACCGCCCAATGGACCGTCACGGGAGCGGGAGCTTTTCTGGTGTGCCGCGAGGGACGCGTAAGAATTCGGGAGGCACTTCCGGGCATCGTAGTGGAAAAAGGGATCAAGGATGCCGCCAATATGGGCGCCGCCATGGCGCCTGCCGCGGCGGATACCCTTCTCCGTTACTTCCGATTCGGAAATCACTCCCCCGAGGATGTTGATCGGATCATTACGGGGGATCTGGGCTCCGAAGGGGGCTCTATCCTTTGCGAGCTTCTGGAAAGGGAGGGAATTTCGCTTAGGAATCGCTACAACGATTGCGGCATGATGATCTACCATGCCAAAAAACAGGATATGCATGCGGGAGGCTCGGGATGCGGATGCTCGGCGGTGGTTCTTGCCTCCCATCTTCTGCCCCGCTTGGAGCGTGGCGAATGGAAGAATATCCTCTTTGTGGGAACAGGCGCGATGATGAGCCCCTCCAGCATCCAGCAGGGAGAGGCAATTCCGGCGATTGCTCACTTGCTTTATCTATCCTCCGATGAGACGAAGGGAGAATAAAAATGGAACCGTTTCTTCCCTATCTTTGGGCATTTCTTGTAGGTGGCACCTTTTGTGTCATCGCCCAAATACTCCTAGACCGAACCGCCCTCTCCCCGGCACGGATTCTTGTGGGATATGTGGTGGGCGGTGTCCTTCTCGGTGCCATCGGGCTGTATGATCCTCTCCTTGAATTCGCGGGAGCGGGGGCCGCCACACCTCTTTGCGGCTTCGGCAACCTGATCGCCAAGGGAATCCGAGCCGCCGTCGACGAAAAAGGCGCTCTCGGCATTTTTACAGGAGCGCTGACCGCGGCATCCGCGGGAACTGCCGCCGCCCTATGCTTCGGCTTTCTTGCCGCCCTCTTCGGAAAGGGCGGACCGAAATAGCAAAGAAAAACGGCTCGTATGCGTCATGCCATACGAGCCGTTTTTTTCAATTCAAGGAAACCGCCGCTTTTTCCGTTTTTCTTCGCTTCACCGTTCGGATTCCCCACGAAGTCAGCTTGGTCAATCCCCATGCAGCCAACGAGGATGCTGCCACGCACAAAATATACCAGCCAAGCATTTCCTCTTGCGTACGGTCGGCATAGGTCTGATCAAAGTAAATATTCCATGCGTAGTGGTTCAGGTAAATATAGGTACTGATGGTTGCCATCGCGCGAGAAACGGGATTGGCGGGGATCAGAGAAAACAGCGTTTTTCCCGAAAGCGCCAGATAAAGAACACCAAAGATCAGCGCAGCAAGAATGAAATCCTCCCAGGTTCTTGCCTTTCCCTGCGTCGTGATCGTTTGGAACAGATACCATAGACCCGCCAGCTCTGCCACGGTATAAAAAATCCGCATTCCCATGGAAATCTTCTCCTTCGCTCGATGAACGAGACACCAGAGAATACATCCCGCGCAGATATCCGCAACCGCACGCAGAAGTGCTCCGTTGAGCAATCCGTCCAAAACCCAGGAATTTGACAGATCCAAATTGCCGAAGTGATAGCACAAGAATCCGTAAAGCAGAATGGAAGCGATCGGCGCTACCGTATAAGAAAATCGCAAAGGATCCTTCTTCGCGAAGGGATGGATCAGCGCTACCGCGATCAGCATGGCAGACAGATACCAACTGACTCCCGTTGCCCAGAATCCGGAGAATCCTGCAACCTGTACGGGAAATACCTCAAACAGAAGGTACGGAATTCTCGTGAATGCCAGCTCTGCCGTATGCTCGTAAATCAAAAATTCCCAAATCAAAAATCCGGAGATCGCCGAAAACAGCAAGGGCCAAAAGATCTCGCTGTATTTATGTAACACAAATTTTGCGGTACTGTCCGCGGGAAGCTCTCCTTCCGACCGGTTCCGCATCAGCGAGCCGATCATCAGATATCCCGTAATCATGAAAAAGCCTTCCACGACGATGTATCCACCCCAAAAGCCCAGACCGTAATGGTAGAGAACAATCACAATACTGAACAAAAATTTCAAATAATCGATCGAACCGTTTCGTTTCATTCCGATTCCCCCTTCATGATTTTTTTCATTATACTCCTTTTTCCTTTGTTTGTCAAGCATAGCGTCACTCTCATGCGTATCCATTTTTCTCTTCCGAATCACATTCCTCCCGTTTTTGAAATACACTGGGAAGGAGAAGTCGGATTCTGTCGCCGACCGAGGAAAAAACTTCCTATCTCTTCGGTGTTTAAGGACGCAGAGGGACGGGAAAAATAATCCTGTAAGGAAAACAGAATGGGAGTGTGAAATACCATGAGCGTCAAGCGCGGAGATATTTATTATGCGGATCTGAGCCCCGTAGTCGGCTCAGAGCAGGGCGGGCTTCGCCCCGTCCTGATCATACAAAACGATATCGGAAACCGATACAGCCCCACCGTCATTGCGGCGGCAATCACCTCGCGGATGGGAAAGAATCGACTTCCCACCCACATTGACATATATGCGGAGCAGGTGGGACTTTCTAAGGATTCGGTGGTTCTTCTGGAGCAGATACGTACGCTGGACAAACGCAGGCTTAAGGAAAAGATGGGGCATCTGGACGAAAGCATGATGCATGCCGACAACACCGCCATTGCCGTCAGCTTCGGACTCGGAGACACGGAAGAGGAGCGAGCCGCCTACCGCCTGCGTGCCACTGCAAGCACCGCTCCTCAGAAAAACGAGGAGCTTCCTCCCACCGCCATCGGTTGATTCAAAAAAATATTCAAAAAATCTTCTTGAAGCCTTCATAATTATCTGTTAAAATAAGGGTATTATGAATCGATAAAGGAGATTGCTATGAAATATTCGGAATCCTACCGCACCCGTTGGCATGATACCGATGCCGAAAGAAGAGTCAGTCCTTCTCAGCTGCTTGTCTATATGCAGGAGACCTCCAACGGACATACCGCTACCGCGGGACTCCCCTTGGATGACCTGCGCGATCAAAAGCATCTGGCTTTTATCCTGAGCAAGCTCCGTCTGGAGATCTACCGCCCCCTTTATGCCTTCGAGGATATTCGGGTTGAAACCTGGACCAGCCCCTCCCGCGGCTTCAGCTCGTTGCGAAGCTTTCGGATTCTTCGCGGAGATGAGGTCATCGCCTCTGCCGATTCCACATGGGCTTTGGTAGGGACCGAGGACGGCGCTCTGCATAAATCGGGCGAATCGGGCTACGCCTTTGAGGACGAGGAGGCGGTCACGCTTTCCCTTCCCAATCGCATTCGCTTTCCCGCAGGTATCCCCTTGAAAAAAATAGGCGAGCGAAGGGTGGTCTATTCCGATCTGGACTACAATATGCATATGAACAATACCCGCTATCCCAATATGCTCTGTGATTTTCTTCCCATGGAGGAAATCGGACGCATTCGCGGCATGGTTCTTTCCTATCTGCATGAGGGCGCCTTTGGCAGCACGCTCACCGTCCTTTCGGCAAAGGAGGGAGAGAACCGCTATTTCCGTACTTTGGACGAAAACGGAACCGCATGTCTGGAGGCACAGATCATACTGGAGGGATAATCCGACCTTGTCCTGCCCGACCTCGGGCAGGACATTCTTCGTTCCATAAATGTTTACAATTCCTTCATTGCTTTTTTGATGCTTTTGCGGTATGATAGAGTAGAATATGTGTAAAATAACGCTTCAAAGGCGGGAGGGAGGCTGCTCATGTTCGGTTACGTGCGGGTCCATCACCCCGAGCTGAAGGTAAAGGAATATGAGTTTTACAAGGGAACCTATTGCGGACTTTGCCGTTCTATGGGCAAATGCACCGGACAATGCTCCCGTATGACCCTATCCTACGACTTCGCCTTTCTCGCCCTCATGCGGATCGCCCTGACCGGGGATAAGATCGAGTTTTCTCAGGGGCGCTGCATGGCGCATCCCATCAAGAAGCGCAATTACATGAAGCACAACGAATCCCTCGCCTATTGCGCGGGAGCGGCAGCCATTCTGAACTATCACAAGCTCATGGATGATCTGGCAGACGAAAAAGGATTTCGTCGCCTCCGCGCCGTCCTTGCCCGTCCCTTTATCGCCCACGCAAGGAAAAAGGCATTAAAGGCAGGGCTTTCGGAGCTTGACCGATCGGTGGCTGAGCGTCTCGGATCGCTCTCCCAAACCGAGAAGGAACAACACCCCAGCGTAGATCTTCCCGCCAGGATCTTCGGAGAGATCCTGTCCGACATCATGCGGTTCGGGATTCCCGATGGAGACGGACGGATCGCCGCATCCGCAGGACTTGCCGTGGGCAAATGGATCTACATCGCCGATGCCTTGGATGATGCCGAGGAGGACGCAAAGAAATCCCGCTACAATCCCTTTCTCTTGCTCTATGGACGGGTCCCTACCCCGGCGGAGCAGGAAGGAATCCGCAATGCGCTGAAAAATCAGCTCTTCGAAGCGGAAGCTGCCATCGACCTGATGGATTTTGAAAATCCCACCGTAAAGAGCATTATAGATAACATTCTGTATCTGGGAATGCCCCTTCGCATCGAACAGATCTCGAAGGATTCCTGCGACAAGCCCTCAAAAAAGAGACATAAGAAAGGACATAAAGAAGATGAACGATCCTTATAAGGTATTGGGCGTCTCCCCCGACGCCTCGGATGACGAGATCAAAAAGGCATACCGTGCCTTGGCGAGAAAATATCATCCCGATAAATACAGAGACAGCGACCTTGCCGATCTGGCAAGTGAGAAAATGAAGGAGGTCAATGCCGCCTACGAGGAGATCAAGCAAATGCGCGAAAACGGCTCCTCCTCCCATTCAAGCGGCGGAAGCTACAGCTCCTCCGGTTCTTCGGGCTCTCCCCGTTATGCCGAGATCCGCCGTCAGATCAACCGCGGGAATATCGGTCAGGCACATACCCTTCTCAACAACATTCCCGTCAACGACCGCAATGCCGAATGGAATTTTCTCATGGGCAACGTAGCACTCAGACAGGGTGCCTATGTGGATGCTCAGCATTACTTTGACATTGCCTGCTCCATGGATCCCTATAACCGTGAGTACAGCGCGGCACAGCAACAGCTCCGAAACCGTGCAAACGGCTACGGAGGCGGCTATCAGACCACGGGAGGCGGAGGCTGCTCGGGCTGCGATGTTTGCTCGGGACTTCTCTGTGCCGACTGCTGCTGCGAATGTTGCGGCGGAGATCTGATCCGTTGCTGCTGATCCCGCTTTCCATCAGGAGATCATTATGACAGGAAAAGAAAAAACCAAACGTCTTACAACCTGTGCCATGCTTGCGGCACTTGGTGTAGTCCTTTTGTGGCTCGGCTCCATGATCGAGGTCGTCGATATCTCCATGGCAGTCATTGCCTCTCTCCTTTGCGTGTTTGCCGTCATCGAATACGGCGGAGGCGCTCCTTGGATGGTGTTCGCCACCACCTCTCTTCTCTCTCTGCTGCTGTTGTCTCACAACAGAGCCCCCGCAATGATGTATCTTTTGTT
>JAFVRI010000077.1 GCA_017504335.1 Clostridia bacterium | reverse complement strand
GCTTTTCGGAAACGATAGCACTGCTTCACAAAGGCTCGGTTAAAGGTTCGCATGGTATTAAAGCCGACGATCTCGCTGATCTCGGTAATGGTTCGTTCCCCCTTGATCAGGTGCTTGCAGGCATTGGATACCCGCAAGGAGTTGATGTAATCATTGAATCCCATGTGCAATTTGTTGCTCATGGTATGAGAGATATAATATTTGCTGATATGTAGCTCTCTCTCCAGAATCCCCAGAGACAGATTTTTATCGGAGTGGGTAATACAATAATTGAGGATCATTCCCAACACATGGTAATCTCTGGACTGGACCTCCTTCAGCTCTATCTTCTGAAAAAGCTTTCCGAAAAAGGCAAGCAGATATCCCCTCAGAAGCACATCCTTATACGGCTCCTCCCCGTAATAGGTATCCGATATCCGACGGATCAGGGCGATCAGCTCCTCATCCTCTGCCGCTCCCTGCAACAGATTGGACGCGGGCAGAGATCCCGAAAACACCGAATCAAGCTCGGGAAGAAGATCGGGATTGACGATCAAAAGAACGTACTGCTCCTTTTCCACTGTCTCAAACCGATGGATCTGATTGGGAAATACCACAATCACGTCCCCATCCCGCACATCGTATTCCACACTATCCACCGTGACACGGGTATGTCCCCGATACACAAAGCCAAGCTCAATATGGTAATGCAGATGGGAGGTATATCCCATGGTTTTGCTTGCCCGTCGGGAATCCCGACAGTAAAGATCCTCATTCCGTTTTTCATAAAAGGTCTGCATAGGATCCCTCCTTCCCAGTATTTTCTATATTTTACCACAACATTTGTCACTTGGCAATGGGTTTTCTTTCATTTTTTTACAAGATTTTTCATATAGTTTAGAAACCACTTCAATGGTATGAATGGGGGAAAAATGGAAAAACTAAAATCAACACTTTTTTGCGTCCTTGCTCTGCTTCTTTCGTTACCGCTTTTTGCGTGCGAACGAATACAAAGGCTTCCGCCGGACTATCGCGATCACCCCTTTTGTGTCAGACTACAGGGCGAAAACGGAATGCTCTCCCTTTCGGCAGAGGGGATCTATACACCTGCGGATACCTCCGATGAGCCATGGCGCTTCACATTGCGCATAGAGTCAAAATCCTTTCCGAACGGGCTCACACTTTGTGGGGCGAACGGTTCCGTTTCCCTCTCCTATGAGGATCTTACGGTCAATGCCGCCACCATGGACGGACTCGTTTCTCTGGCTTTACTTCCCATACCGAAGGGAGACATGACGCCGATTTCCTTGGACAAAAGCCAACCGATCCCCTTGCTTTATACACAGATCCGCGAGGAGGGCTGTGATCCCATCGAGCTTTGGTTGGATCCAAACAGCGGATATCCAAAAAGGATCTGCCAAGGCGCACTTCAATGGGAAATCCTTTCCTTTGAGGCACTTCCCTCCGATACATAACCAAAAAGAAACGGATGGATCAAGATGAACCTATTACTACTGACCTCCTCCCTTGGATGCGGAGGAGCGGAAACTCATATTGTCTCCTTAGCTAAGGAGCTTGTCCGAAGAGGTCATCAAGTCACCGTAGCCTCGGCAGGGGGAGCACTGACCCAAGCACTGTCTGAGGGAGGAGTCAAGCACCGAACGATTTCCCTATCCAAGCGAAATCCCTTCTCTCTTCTCATGGCAAGGCACGATCTTCGCCGCCTTTTGAAAAAGGAATGCTTTGATCTGATCCATGCCCATGCAAGGATCCCCGCCGCCTTGGCTTCGCCTCTTGCCAAAAAGAAACGTATTCCGTTGGTCACCACGGTTCATGCCCGCTTTCGGAGTGGCTTTTTTCCATGCCGTTTTTCCAGATGGGGAGAGCGATCGGTTGCGGTCAGCGAGGATCTGAAGCACCATCTCTCCACGGTTTATCATGTTCCGTCCGACCACATCCGTGTCATTCCCAACGGCATTGACACGCAGATCTTTTGTCCAAATCCCAAAGCCACCGATGACGCGCGCCTCCGTCTTGTGTTTGTCAGCCGATTGGATAAGGATTGCTCCCGCGGAGCCTTCCTCCTATGCCGTATGGCAAAAAGGCTTTTGAAAAAGTGTCCCCATTTGGAAATTTGCATTGCAGGCGGAGGTGATGCCCTTCCCGCCCTTCGTCGCCTTGTTAATCGGATCAATGAAGAAGTCGGTACACGGTTGATCCGACTTTGCGGATATGTGGAGGATCTGCGACCGCTCTATCATTCCGCGGACGGAGTCATCGGCGTTTCGCGGGTTGCATTGGAGGCAATGGCATGCGCCATCCCTGTTATTCTTGCGGGAAACGAGGGAATGCTGGGGCTTGCCAACGGAAAAACCGTTTCCCGCGCGGCGGCATCCAATTTCTGTTGTCGGGACGGCAAGTCTCTGAATGAGGATGCATTGGAGCATGAAATTCTTCGCTTGCTTTCCATGTCCCGTGAAATGAGGGCTCGCTTGGGACAAGCCCTTGCCGACTATGTCAAGAGGAGACATGATCTTTCGGTGATCGTCAAGCAAACCGAGGATTTTTACCGTCAGGCTCTTGCCCGCCGTCCCTCCGCCACCCCCGCAGATCTGATTCTTTGCGGCTACTACGGCTACGGCAATGTGGGAGACGATGCCTTGCTTCACGCAGCGATCTGTCGGGCAGAGGAGCAATATCCCGATTATACGGTCTCGGCACTGACCAGACGTGGAAAAAAGGATGAAGCGCGCTTCGGAATCCGTTGCGTACGCCGCACCAATCCTTTGGCGGTAGCAAAAGAGCTTCGTCATGCCAGAGTATTGGTTTTTGGGGGCGGAACGCTATTGCAGGATCAGACAAGCCTTCGCTCTCTGCTTTATTATGCCGCCCTGCTTCGTCTTGCCCGCCGTCACGGTCTGCGTACCGAGCTGTGGGGCAACGGTCTATCGATTCCGAGAACGGCAAAGGGAGAGCAGCTCATCGTAAAGTGTCTTCTGTCCTGTCATCACATCGGGCTTCGGGATTCCTGGTCTCTTGCTTGGGGACTCAGCCATACCCCCGACGGCGTACGTGGACGCTTCTTTTTGGAAAAGGATCTGGCAGAGGGGACTCCCTCCTGCTCCGTAAGCCGTACTGATTATATTTGCCGTCTCTATCTGCCGCAAGAAGCCCCGCTTGGCTTTGGGATAGTAACGGTGCACGGTCGGATTGGCAGAGGATATCTTAAAATTCTTCTTTCTTGGCTGTCAGTTCTTCGCGGAGAGGGCATCCACCTTGTTTTTGTTCCCATGCTCCCCGAGGAGGATGAACGGCTCTGCCGCCGTCTTGCGGCTTTGTACCGCGGCACGGTCACCTCGGATCTTTCTCCCTCGGATCTTGTTGGTCTGATGTCCCGAGCGCGGATCGTATGCGGTATGCGATTACACTCCCTCGTTTTTGCCGCCTCGGCAGGAACCCCCTTTGTTGGCTTCGGAAATGACCCGAAAATCGAATCCTTCTGTCGGGAAAGGGGCGGCATATTTTTTACCGATTTGTATTGATTAAAGCAAAAATTGATCGGACGGCTGTAATGCCCCCGATCAATTTTTTATGATTTTTTATTTTGAAAGCCGTTCGGAAAGCTCCTTGAAGATCTGCTCACTCCTTGCGGCATTCGCTCCGTTAAGAACCACTACCTTGTCGTCCTTCATATAAAGAACCACCGAAGCGTCACATCCCGTATAGGCATACAAGCGATAGGTTCCGAATTCCTCATTGGAAAAGCTTCCGACGGAAAGTCTGGGAGAACCGAAGCCCGCAACGCGATGTCCGTAATCACTCGTTTCCCGATATTCGATCTCTTCGATCTCATCGTAGAAGAAACGAACCGAGCCGGTATAGGTGACATCTACGGTGAAATCGGTCTCTCCATACCGCACTTCCACCGATCCCGTAAACATCAATACGGCAACCAGAGCAAGAATGACAACAACCAAAATGACCGAGATCACCATGGGAAGCTTCTTCCGAGGCAGCTTGAAATCCTCACGGGTAGCACTTCCCTCACGGATCTGTTTTTTGGAATATGCGTAGGGGTAGATCGCCACGGGAAGAATCGCTCCGAGAAGGATGGCAAACACAAAATAGGGAGCGATCGCCTCGGGCAAGAAAGCGGAAATCAGCATAAGGATTCCGCAAACCACCCAGAGCCGTCCCGCAAAGCGGTGGGTAGCGCGCCAGTTCTCTTCATTGGAAAGAGTCTGCTTGGTCTTGATCCCAATGGTTCGGTTGGGTCTGCACTTGGGCATATAATTGCCCACGATCAAGAATAGGAGTCCCAGCAACAGGCAGACAAGGATCATGGGATTGATCGCAAATCCGAGGGCACTTGCATAGATCATCCCGTTTCCCCACAGAGAGATCAGAGGAATGATACCGAATACCATTCCGTAGACCTTCGGGTCCTGTTGCTTCTTTTTGTGATCCCATGCAGTCACCAAAAGGCACAGCCAAAAGATCGCAAGCAGGATCAGGGGCAATCCGAATACCGTAAAAATTCTGGTCGCCACACCGTCTCCCTCCCCGGAGAGCCCCCAATGTACGGTCATCAGCTC
>JAFVRI010000076.1 GCA_017504335.1 Clostridia bacterium | reverse complement strand
GATTGTGCTATAATAAGAGTATAATTTAGAATGCATCGGGAGGGTTGCTTCATGCTTTATGAAATTAAAAATCAATATCTGACCGTTACGATCAACGATCTTGGCGCGGAGCTTTGGTCGATTCGTCGGAATGATGGAAAACTCGAATATATGTGGCAGGGGGATGCTGCCTATTGGGAGGATCGTTCTCCCTTGATGTTCCCTTTTTGCGGAAGGGTACAGGGTGAGATCTACTCTTATGAAGGAAAGAGCTATCCCATGGGATGTCACGGCTTTGCCGCCGGGGAGATTTTTTCGGTGGAGCGTCTCGGAGAGGATGCGATTGCAATGACACTTCGCGCCTCCGAAAAGACGAGAACGGTCTATCCCTTTGATTTTACTTTTACGGTAACATACCGCCTGACGGAAAACCGCTTGTCCATGATGTTGGAAGTGAAAAATACCGATCAAAAGCCACTTCCGTTTATGGTGGGAGCCCATCCCGGATTTTTTGTTCCCTTGGACAGCGGTGATTTTGAGGATTGGTTTTTGGAGTTCGGTGAAACGGCAGTTCCCCGACAGATGGAGATTTCTCCCAACGGATTCCGCACAGGAAAGACCGAACTGTATGCTTTGGAAAACGGTCGGGTTCTCCGTCTTTCTCACAGACTTTTCGATATTGACGGAATTTTTTTGGAGGGAGCGGCTCGCTCGGTGACTCTGCGATCCGAAAGAAGCGACCGCTTTGTGACGCTGTCCTATCCCGATTGTCCCTACATCGGATTTTGGCATTGCTCCGGAGAGGCACCCTATCTCTGCATTGAGCCCTGGAGCGGCATGCCTGCCGTAGAGGGAGAGAGTGAGGATCTTTCCGAGAAGACCGATCTTCTATGGCTGGATGCAGGAAAGGGTCGGAAGGTTGCAATCGAACTGATCTTTGGTTAAGGAGGATACGGGATGCTTCATACCAATGAAAAGCAATACCACATCGGTGTTTCTGCGGGGGAGATCGGCGGATACTGCATTTTGCCGGGAGATCCCGGACGGTGCGAGAAAATCGCGGCTGCCCTTGAGAACCCGCGTCATGTGGGAATGAACCGGGAATATAATATCTGGAACGGAACCTTGGAGGGGGAGACCGTGACGGTCTGCTCCACGGGAATCGGGGGACCTTCGACCGCCATTGCCGTAGAGGAGCTTGCCGCCTGCGGTGCGCATACCATGATCCGCGTAGGAACCTGCGGAGGAATCGCGCTTCCTGTGGAATCGGGACATTTGGTCATTGCCTCGGGCGCGGTTCGTCAGGACGGAACCTCCCGAGAATATGCGCCTCCCGAATTTCCCGCGGTGCCCGATTCTCTTGTGCTGTGCGCGCTGATGGACAGTGCCGAAGCACTGGGCTTTTGCTCGCACACGGGTGTGGTACAAAGCAAGGATTCCTTTTACGGACAGCATTCCCCCGATCGGATGCCCATCGCGGGAGAGCTGTTGGCAAAATGGGAGGCATGGAAGCGTCTCGGTGTGCTTGCCAGCGAAATGGAGGCGGCGACTCTGTTTACCGTGGGCGCGGCATTGGGCCTTGCCACGGGAGCGGTCTTTTTGAGCGTGTGGAATCAGGAGCGATTTCTCGCCGGGATGGATACCGATGCCTCTGAGGAGCATGATGCCGAAGCGGCGATTCTAACGGCTGTGGAAGCAATCCGCCGCCTGATTCGACAGAGGAAAAAGCATCCGTAAAAAAAGTTCCGAAAAAGCGATTTTTGCTCTTGACACTATCTTTCTTTTTTGATATAATGATTAAGAATAAAAAGATAGCAGATGCTATGGACGTTATACAGAGAAAAGGAGAAAAGAAATGAAAAAGATTTTGGCGATGATTCTGGCACTTTTGATGATTGCCACCATGGTGTCCCTTTCCGCATGCGGCGACGATGACGAGAATCCGGACAACGACGACAACGAATATGAGTACCCCGCTGATTCTAAGGATACTGCTGATGACAGCGACGAGGATGAAGATACCGACGACGAGGACGAGGATACCGAAAAGCGCGAGGAGCTTGAGGAAACCGATTGGATCAAGAAGAGCGATAACGTTTGCGTGGGTGTAACCGGCGTGGTTCTGCGTGAGGGTCCCGGTGTGGACTATGATGTGGTCAAGTCTCTGAAGGCCGGTGACAAGCTGAAGCGTACCGGTACCAACGGCAGATGGAACAAGGTGACCGTGGATGGCGATACTTATTACGTAAGCGCTTCCTATACCACCTCCGAGACTGATGATTTCGTGTTTGAGGAGTACGAAGAGGACGAGCAGGTTCTTCTCAACGTAAAGGAAGAGTGCACGATCAACCTGAGAAGCACTCCCTTCTATAGCGATAGCGATGCGGAAGCCAACCTCCTGTTCTCCGGCTTCGGACCTACCGAGACCGATGAGGATGGAGAGGCTCTGAAGCTGATCGCAAAGAGCAAGAGCGGCAATTGGTATAAGGTTTCCTTTACTGGTACTTGGGGAAGCAAGACCTATGAGAATCAGATCTGCTACCTGAAGAACATCAAGAGCGTTGTGGATGTGGTTGACGGACTGAGCGCCTCCTCCAACGGCAACGATGTTGTGTTTGGTTGATTTTTAAACGAATCTACATAAAAAGCAGTCTCCCCGAGGGAGACTGCTTTTTTTCTGTTTTGTCATGAACGAAAGGCATCTCGGAGCTTTTCGAGTGCGCTTTTTTCGATGCGGCTGACATAGGAACGGGAGATCCTCATGCGCTCGGCAATCTCCCGTTGGGTCAAGGGCTGCTTGCCCGAGAGGCCGTAACGAAGGGTGATGATCTGTCTCTCACGGGGCGTCAATTTGGTTCGGATATAGGTCAGTGCCCGATCCGAGGAGATCTTTCGCTCCACCTCCTCACAGAGAGTATCATCACATCCAACCACATCGATGTAGGTCAGGGGATTTCCGTCCCGATCCACGTCGATGGTTTCGTTGAGAGAAACCTCGGAGGCAAGCTTTTTCTGAGAACGGAAATGCATTAGAATTTCGTTTTGAATGCACCGAGCGGCATAGGTGGCAAATTTTGCTCCGTTGGCGACCGAATAGGTGTCTACCGCCTTTACGAGACCGATGGTCCCGATGGAGACCAGATCCTCTTGATTGGGAGCAGATGCGTAATATTTTCGGACGATGTGGGAAACAAGACGCAGATTGTGTAAAATCAGCTGTTGTCTTGCCTCTTCGTTGCCGTTGGCTGCCATCCGAAAATATTCCTTTTCCCTCTCAGCGGGCAGGGGAGGAGGAAATTTTTGGGGGGAGGTGATTCCGAGGACCAGATGAACAAAGCTTGATAAGAGAGAAAACAGATTGGTGAACATGGCGATCTCCTTTTTTGTGTACTCTCTCTATCTGTATGCTGAAAGGGAAGAATCCATGAAAAGGATTGACGGAGTCGGAAAAGTATGGTATAATCAATCAAAGGAATTTTTTGGAGGAAACGGTTATGTTAAAAGGAAATGCCATTGTTGGACAGTCGGGAGGACCTACTGCGGCGATCAATGCTACGCTGAGCGGTGTGATCCGCGGATGTCTCTCGGAGATCCGTGAGGGCGGATGCATCGAAAAGCTCTACGGAATGAAGAACGGAATCGAGGGATTCCTTGAAAAACGGTGGGTGTGCCTTTCTGAGATGTTTGCAAGAGAAGAGGATCTTCGTGTGCTGGAGCAGACGCCTGCTGCCGCTCTCGGCTCTTGCCGCAAAAAACTGCCCGATCCCGCTTTGGAGGGATCGAAGGAGTTTTATGAAAAGGTATTTGGAATCTTCCGTGAAGAAAACATCCGTTTCTTCTTCTATATTGGCGGAAATGATTCCATGGATACCGTCATGAAGCTTTCCGCTTACGCAAAAATGTGTGACTATGAGATTCGGGTGGTCGGTGTTCCCAAGACCATTGACAATGATTTGGTCGGAACTGATCATACTCCCGGATTCGGCTCGGCGGCAAAATATCTTGCGGTGACCATGCAGGAGATCATTCGCGATTGCGCGGTGTATACCACCCGTGCGGTAACCGTGGTAGAGTGCATGGGAAGAGATGCGGGATGGCTGACGGCTTCGACCGCCATTCCGCGTGCGGTCGGACGTCCTGCGCCCGATCTGGTATATCTGCCTGAGCGCGCCTTTGACATGGAAGCCTTCTTTGCGGCGCTTGAAAAGAAATTCGAGGAAAAGCCCAATTTGGTGGTAGCGGTTTCCGAGGGCTTGGAATTTGCCGACGGTACCTGCGTAGGTGCGGGTCAGCAGAGCGGTGCGGTGGATGTGTTCGGTCACAAGTATCTGTCGGGAACGGGCAAGGCGCTGGAGTATGCCATTAAGGAGCGTTTCGGTTGCAAGGTTCGCTCGGTGGAATTGAATCTTCCTCAGCGTTGCGCGGCACATATTCTGTCGGATACCGATATCTCCGAGTCGATCGCCATTGGACAGAAGGCGGCAAAATCCGCGGCTGAGGGAATGAGCGGCGGAGTGGTGATGCTTCGCAGAACAGAGGGCGAGGAGTATGGCTATGAGCTTTGCTTTGAGGATGTGCGAAACGTGGCAAATCAGACCCGATTTGTACCCGATGAATTCATCAACGCGGAAGCCAATGATGTAACCGATGCTTGCTGTGCTTACCTGCTTCCCCTCATTCGCGGCGAGCGCGAGCTGATCTGGGAAGACGGCGTGCCGAAGCACGTGGTGATTCAGTGAGAGTGCTTACGAATCGGTTTTTACGCTTTTTAGAAAAAAGCTTGGCAAAAACTTTTTAGTCGCTTTTTAAAAAAGCTCCGCAAAAACTTTCATACAAAATATGACTTGACCTTTTTGCATTGTCCTCGTCATAATTTACGTAAAATGATATTGTTCTTTCTCTGAGGTAGAAAACCATCGGACTGTGTTGCTTACGCACACCACCGATGGTTTTCTTTTTATATTTATTATTTATATAATTATAACAAAAAGAAATTCGTCGGGGCGCAGCAGGGTCCGACGAATTTCTACCTTAGAGAGAAAACATTCGTTTATACGATACACAATGAAAAGAAACGTGCAGTAAAGTCAAGTCATATTTTGTATGAAAGTTTTGCGGAGCTTTTTCTAAAAGCGACAAAAATATTAGTCGTAAGAAAATTCCATTTCGTGTTGAAAAGTTCAACGCATGGATTTCTTTGGAGGGGGCATACTAAGGGAGAGAATATGTTCCAAGGGAGGGATCTTATGAGAGTTCTGGGGAAAAATTACAGAGAAAACATAGAGCGATTGGATCGGGAGCTATTTGTTGAAGAAAACTTTGATGTGTTGAAAAAGACACTTACTGTCGGCAATGGAGAGGTGACGGTTTACTTTGTGGATGGTTTCGTGAAGGATGCTGTGATGCAGAAGCTCATGATGAATTTGTCATCTGTGAAGCAGATGCCGAAGACGGCGGAGGAGCTGATGCGAACGGCGGTGCCTTATGTGGAGACCGATGTGGTTCGTGATCTGGATCTGATGATCTCCTCGGTCCTTTCAGGAGCCAGCCTTTTGATCGGGGACGGTTTTGACGACGAGGGGATCCTGATCGATTCCCGCACCTATCCCGCTCGCGAAACAGCGGAGCCGGAAGGGGATCGTGTCATGCGCGGCGCCCGAGATGGTTTTGTGGAAACATTGATCTTTAATACCGCTCTGATCCGCAGACGCGTTCGGAATCCGATGCTGCGGATGCATTATGTGAGCGTCGGAACCGATTCCCGAACTGACGTGGTTCTTTCTTATCTTTCGGACCGTGCTGATCTCAAATACGTAGAGTGGCTGAAGAAAAAACTGGAAGGGGTAAGAACCGATGCGTTGGGGATGGGCTCTCGCTCCTTGATTGAATGCCTGATCGGTAAACGCTGGTACAATCCCTTCCCGAAGGTTCGAACCACCGAACGCCCCGATGCGGCTGCTGCGCAACTGTTGGAGGGAAGCGTTCTGATTATTGTCGATAACAGCCCGCAGGTCATGGTCTTACCTTCTACGATCTTTGACTTTATGCAGGAGACCAACGATTTTTATTTTCCACCCCTGACGGGAACCTATATCCGATGGATCCGCTATTCGGTGTTCTTTCTGACGTGGATTCTCACTCCCGTTTGGTATCTGATGATCCAATACCCCACCTATGTTCCCGATTGGCTTACATTTGCCATGCCCGACGAGATGGGAAAGCTTCCGATCTTTGTACAGCTTCTTTTGGTGGAGTTTATCATTGACGCTTTGCGGTTGGCATCCTTGAATACCCCGAATATGCTCAACAACTCCTTGTCGGTAGTGGGAGGGCTGATCCTCGGAGATTTTGCCGTGGATATCGGCTGGCTTATTCCTGAGGTTATTCTCTATATGGCGTTTGTTGCCATCGCAAATTTTACGCAAAGAAGCTACGAGCTTGGCTATGCGATCAAATTTCTGCGAATGGGGATTCTGACTCTGACGGCAATCTTCGGGGTCTGGGGATTTCTTGGCGGTGTGCTTGCCTCGGTGCTTCTGATCGCCACCAATACGACGCTGAACGGAAAGAGAAACTATCTGGATCCGTTGATCCCGTTTCGCCCTCGGGCTCTTTGGAGCCTTTTGGTTCGGGTAAAAAAGAAATAAGCAATCGTTCTGCCGTTTTCTTCTGCTTTTTGCGGAGGGAACGGCAGCATTTTTGCAGACATGAAACCGTATACGCTCTATATATAATAAAAGGAAGGAATCTTGTCGATAAAAAACGTGTTATTGATGGATGTGAAACAGGAAAAAAGGTGGAATTGCCCATGAAACCATATGGCATTTTGGTGATTATTTCATAAAAATGTGCAATATGTACATTTTAATGCTTAAAATTGAGGAAAAGTTCTATGTTTTGACGATAGAAAATCTATTGAAATTTCGAGTGAGATATGATATAATCATAAAGCTTGATATGCGATGAAGCGAGAGGTTGCCGATGGAATTGACAAGCCATCGGGGAATTTTCGCGGAGTATGTCCGTTTTAACCGGGCGAAAAGCAATCCCTTTGCATAGAGCCTTGCGTGGGAGTTGTTCATGACCCGAATCTCGTTTGTACAGATGCTGGTGTGCAGGTGATGTTCGGATTTTTAAATGGACAAAAAGAAAACGCACGGCACGGTGTTGAGAGATTGCGCCCCTGAATGCGGTTCGCAGGACGTACGACCCATAGCGCTCATGCGGACAGGCAAATCTTAAAAAGGAGGAAAAGACAGGTGGCAGTCAAGGAAAAAATCAGAGTGAGACTGAAGAGCTACGACCACACCCTCATCGATGCTGCGGCAGAGAAGATCGTGGAAGTTGCCAAGAGAAACGGCGCAACCGTTTCGGGTCCCATTCCGCTCCCCACGGAAAAGGAGATCGTTACGATCCTTCGTGCGGTTCACAAGTACAAGGATAGCCGCGAGCAGTTCGAGATGCGTACGCACAAGAGACTGATCGACATTGTGAAGCCGTCCCAGAAGGTTGTTGACGCTCTCATGAGCATTGAGCTCCCCGCCGGCGTAGAGATCGAGGTAAAAATCTAAATCAAGCACCTAAGATCTTCGGCAAAACAAAGATAACAGTCGATGCAAGAAATTGCAGCTCGGCAACTTTGTAAATCATGTTGGCATCGACATGCGGATGTCAACCAATAATTTACAGGAGGAAAAAACAAATGAAAAAGGGTATTATCGGAAAGAAAATCGGCATGACCCAGATTTTCGACGAGATCGGAAACGTAATTCCGGTAACGGTAATCCAGGCAGGTCCCTGTGTGGTCGCACAGAAAAAGACCGTTGAGAGCGATGGCTACAATGCCGTTCAGCTCGGTTTCTCCGATGCCAAGGAGAAGCATCTGACCAAGGCCGAAAAGGGCCACTTCGAGAAGGCGGGAGTTGCTTTCAGAAAGCACCTCAAGGAATTCCGTCTTGACGACATCTCCGCTCTGAACGTGGGCGACGTCATTACAGCCGATACCTTCGCCGCAGGCGACAAGGTCGACGTAACAGGTATGACAAAGGG
>JAFVRI010000075.1 GCA_017504335.1 Clostridia bacterium | reverse complement strand
TGAGCAGATATTCCAGCGAACTGACTCCGTCTTCGCCCTGAGGAAGAGGACGGAACGTCGTGCCGCCGTCGGTGGAGACAGAAAGCGCTATCGCCTCGCCAAAATATCCCTTTTTGTCAAGATAAAAAAAGGCGGTTGCCGAAGCAACCGCCAAACATTTTATTCTTCCTCGATCAAGCCGTAGGTGTTGTCGTGTCTCTTGTAAACAACAGAGATCTTTTCATCCTTGTCGTTTCGGAATACGAAGAACTCGTGCTCTACAAGATTCATCTGCATGATGGCTTCCTCTACCGACATTGGTTTCAGGGTAAAGCTCTTGCGACGGATGGTAAATTCGGGATCCTCCTCGATCTCCTCGCCCGTCTCAAACATGCCCTGGTCGAAGGCACCGCTGCGCAAGCGCTTGATGAGTCTGGTTTTGTTTTTGCGGATCTGTCTCTCAATGTTGTCGATAGCACGGTCCAACGCATTGCGGAAGGTCTCCGCACGGATCTCGCTTCGGAAGATGGTGCCCGAGGAAAGAATGGTGATTTCGAGGCATTTCTCGTTCTTTCTTGCGCTGAGTGTGACGGTGGCGGTGCATGAATCATCGAAATATTTGTCAAGCTTTTTGAGCTTTGCGTCAATGGTTGCCTTCATTTCGTCCCACACGTTCATTTGTCTTCCAACAATGTTCAGTTTCATATTCTTTCCTCCTTGAGTATAATAGCCGAGGAATTTTCCTCAAAAATAGTATACCATATTTTTTGAAATTTGTAAATAGTAATTAAGATTCTTTTTACAAAAAATAAAATCTTAGGTATATTGCACAATAAAATTGATTTTATTTCGTACAGAAAGGAGGACATGTCTCGGATTTGTAAAAACATTTGCCAAAAAGCAAAAAATGTGATATAATAAAGCAAAACTATCAAAAATTTGCCAAAGGAGACTGCCATGAGCGAAGCAATTCAAGAGATCAAGCAACTGTATGATGGGGTGGAATTTCCCATTGAGTGCCTTTCCTTTACGAAATGCTATCGATCCGATCGGCATCCAAAGCCTCACTATCATGATTATATCGAATTTTTGTTCGGCCTCTCTCCCTGTGGAGTGACGGCGGAGATAGACGGAAAACGGGTGACGCTTTCCGAGGGAGATTTGCTGATCGTCAATTCGGAGGTACCTCATTGCTTCTTTTATGACGCCCCCTGCAGCAATTACCTGTGTATAAAGGCGACACCCGAGACCATTTATTCTCCCGGAAATTCGACCTTTGATGTCAAATATATCTTGCCCTTTTTGCAGACTCATTTGCATTCCTACCAGCTGTTTAAAAAACAAGAGCTGGAGGGAACAGAGGTCAAGGAATTGCTTTTGGGGATGATCGACGAATGGGAAAAGAAGGAATACGGCTATGAGGTCGCTCTAAAGCGGTCGATCCTTTCGCTCTTTCTTTGGATGATTCGCAAAAATCATGCCAAGGCATCCGCGGAAGCGGAGGCATCCTCGGCGGTGTCGGGCGATCATGAGCGACTTATTCGACGGTCATTGGAATATATTGAACGGCATTATGCCGATATCAACGAGACCCAAGCGGCGGAGCAGGTGAATCTGAGCTACAGCTATTATTCCAAGCTCTTCCGTAGGGTCATGGGGAAAAACTTCAATGAATACCTGCTTATGATACGGATCCGTGCCGCCGAGCACTTGCTTCTTTCGGGAGATCTGAATATTACCGAGATTGCTCTTGCTACGGGATTTTCCTCCAGCAGTCATTTTATCGAAAAATTCCGACGGCATAAGGGAATCACTCCCAAGCAATACCGAATTGCTCACGGACGAAAATAATAAAAAAAAATAATAAAAATACTTGACAAAAGTCATCTTGTATGATATCATTGTGATATCAAAACAATCAAGGAGGATTTTCAAATGCAAGAGAAAATTTTATCGAAAAGAAAAAACGGTATGCTTGTTCTGATCCTGACCGTTCTGCTCTATATCGCAGCAATTGTGGGAGTTATCTTCGGTGCGATCCAAATGGAAAAAAACGGAGGTGTTTCGATCCTGTTTATTGCTTCGTTGGCATATATCTGCATCGGTTGGATCGTGATTCCCGGTTTGAAGGTGCTGAAGCCCCAGGAGGCATTGGTGCTGACCCTGTTCGGTAAGTATATCGGAACCTTGAAGGGTGACGGCTTTTTCTTCGTCAATCCCTTTTGCACGGCAGTTAATCCTGCCGCAAAGACCAAGCTCAACCAGAGCGGTGACGTAACCACAGCCCCCACATCTCCATTGCAGGGAGTGAACGTGCAGACCGTGGATAAGCGTCTGTCCTTGAAGGTCATGACCCTGAACAACAATAAGCAGAAGATCAACGATTGCCTCGGAAATCCCGTGGAGATCGGGATCGCCGTGACCTGGCGTATCGTGGATACAGCCAAGGCTGTGTTCAATGTGGATAATTTTAAGGAGTATCTTTCTCTGCAGTGCGACAGCGCTTTGCGGAATATTGTTCGTCTGTATCCCTATGATGTGGCTCCCATCGTGGACACCACGGGAGACGGTATTGCCGATGACGGAAGCCTGCGCGGTTCCTCGGAGATCGTGGCGGGCAGGATCCGCGACGAGATCCAGGCAAGAGTCAGCGAGGCGGGAATTGAGATCCTTGAGGCAAGAATCACCAATCTGGCATATGCCACCGAGATCGCGGCAGTGATGCTGCAAAGACAGCAGGCATCCGCCATCATCGATGCCCGTCGCATGATCGTGGACGGTGCGGTCGGTATGGTGGAAATGGCTCTGGAAAAGCTGAATGAGAAGGATCTGGTTCAGCTGGACGAGGAGAGAAAAGCGGCAATGGTTTCCAATCTGTTGGTCGTTCTTTGCGGTAATCGTGACGCTCAGCCTGTTGTTAATTCGGGAAGCTTGTATTGATGGCAGACGGAAGTAAGAAAAAACAGATCCCCCTGCGGTTGTCTGAGGAGCTTTACGATGCTCTCGCCACATGGGCAGAGGACGAGTTTCGCTCGGTCAACGGGCAGATCGAATATCTTCTGACTGATTGTGTCCGCAAGCGGAGGAAAAGAAAGATAGAATCCACTTCCGAGGAGGAATAAAAAAAGGAACGTGTTCACGGAACACGTTCCTTTTTCTTTACGCTACCGTTTCGTCGTGGACTGCCTTTTCGGAATGAGATTTTTTCGCCTTTTTCGCTGCGAAATACAGGTAGTATAGATCGAGATGTAAACTGCAAAAAAGGGCGACGACGCAAAGAGGGAAGAGAATCGGATTGTCGCCTACGAAATAAATAACCGGATCGTAGGGGGGGCCGTCACTCTGCATCAGGAACATATGGTTACGAAAAAATACCATGAATGATGTCGAAATCCAATACCTTTTTGTCAAAATGAAAAAATATTCAGAAAATATTCATTCCGTCCTTGACTTTTCGAGGCGGTCGATATATAATATAAGGTATGATGGATGAGTATGTCCT
>JAFVRI010000074.1 GCA_017504335.1 Clostridia bacterium | reverse complement strand
TCTCCTTTCAAGCCGCTGATCCACAGCATCACTTCCTCCAAAACGGAGGTGTTCAATTCATAATAAATATACTTTCCTTCTCTCGTATCCCGTATCAAATCCGCCTCTCGCAGAATGGAAAGATGCTTGGAGATTGCCGCTCCGCTGACGGGAAAATGATTCGAAATTTCCCCTGCCGGTAGGCGTCCTGCCTTGAGTAGCTCCAAGATCTCCCGACGGATCGGATCGGATAGTGCCTTGATGGTTTTTTGTACTCCCACGCAACCCATTCTCCTTTCATTTAACCTTTTGGTTAAATATAGTATAGCACAGACCTCCACGTTTGTCAACAGTCGAAAGCAAAAAAAATGAAAAAAATTTTGAAATCTCTTGACAACGCCCCCATAATATGATATCATATTGATATCAAAAAGATTTATCTTTTGAAAAACATTTACGGAGGTTTCCCATGACTGAAAAACTGTTAACCAACAAAAAGCACGGCATGCCCGTACTGATCCTGACAACGCTTGTTCTGCTGGTCGCTTTGGCGGGCGTGATCTGGGGCGGCATCCGCATGGAGGCAAACGAAAACGACTTCTGGCTCTTCGCCGTTTCGATGGTCGTATTTTGCGTTTCGTGGATCCCCTATCTCGGACTTCGCATCTTAAAGCCCCAGGAGGCACTTGTTCTGACGCTGTTCGGTAAATACGTCGGCACCATCAAGGGCGACGGATTTTTCTTCGTCAATCCCTTCTGCGTCAGCTTCAACCCTGCCGCAAAAACCAAGCTCAATCAGAGCGGTGACGTCAAGAGCAATGCTCTGGCGCTTGCAACCGGCACCACCCCCGAGGCTAGCGTTTCCTTTGAAAGCAAGAAGATCTCCTTGAAGATCATGACGCTGAACAACAACCGCCAGAAGGTCAACGATTGCCTTGGCAATCCCGTTGAGATCGGCATTGCCGTTATGTGGCACGTGACCGACACCGCAAAGGCTGTCTTTAACGTTGATAACTACAAGGAGTACCTCTCCCTGCAGTGCGACAGCGCGCTTCGCAACGTGGTTCGCATCTATCCTTACGACGTAGCCCCCAACGTAGACACCACGGGTGACGGACTTGCCGACGAGGGAAGCCTGAGAGGCTCGAGTGACGTCGTTGCCTCCCGCATCCGCGAGGAGATCCAGGCGCGCGTGGAGGACGCAGGTCTTGAGATTCTGGAGGCGCGCATCACCTATCTTGCATACGCTCCCGAGATTGCCGCCGTCATGCTGCAGCGTCAGCAGGCATCCGCCATCATTGACGCGCGCAAGATGATCGTGGACGGTGCCGTTGGTATGGTAGAGATGGCTTTGGATCGCCTCAACTCCAATCACGTCGTCGACCTTGACGACGAGCGCAAGGCCGCTATGGTATCCAATCTGCTTGTCGTGCTTTGCGGTAACCGCGATGCACAGCCCGTTGTCAATTCCTCCAGCCTGTATTGATATGGCAGACGAGAAAAAGAAGCAGATACCGCTCCGTCTTTCCGCAAAGCTCTATGCCGAGCTTTCCGCCTGGGCGGAGGACGATTTCCGTTCCCTGAACGGGCAGATCGAATTCTTGTTGACCGAATGTGTCAAAAAGCGTAAGAAAAGCAGCTCCTCTTTGAAAAAAACAGAACTCGGGGACAGCTAACAAACGATTACAAAATGCCAAGGAATTTCAAAATTCTTTGGCATTTTCCTTTTGCGCCCTTGCAAAAATATGCGCGTTATGATATAATGGCAGTAGTGTGCCCTGTGCGGCGAAAATTTGTCAGAAAGGAGATTGCCTTGAAAAAGCAGCTGTTGGAAAAGTTCAAGGAAGCGTTGTTCTCAGTGCTTCCCGTCTCGATCATTGTCCTCATTCTTTCCTTTATCATGGTCAAGGACAATCTTCTTGAATTTATCACACTTTTTGTAATCGGTACGGTCCTTTTGGTGCTGGGTATGACCTTCTTTACCCTTGGTGCCGACGTATCCATGATGCGCATCGGTCAATCCATCGGTTCCCATATCACCAAATCAAGAAAGCTGTGGTTCGTGGCGCTGATCTGCTTCATCCTCGGTGTCATCGTAACCATCGCGGAGCCCGATCTGCGCGTGCTTGCCGAGAACGTCCCCATCGTCAAAACAAGCGTGATGATCTGGGCGGTTGCCATCGGCGTAGGACTCTTTTTGATGGTGTCCTTCTTCCGCGTCTACCTGCAGATCCGCCTTTCCTACATCCTGATCGCCATGTACGTATTGGCATTCGTGTTGGCGGCATCTCCCCTGATCCATCCCGATTTCGTTGCATCCGCCTTTGACTCGGGCGGAGTCACCACGGGTCCGATCACCGTTCCCTTTATCATGGCGCTTGGCGTCGGTCTTGCATCGGTGCGCGGAGATAAGACCTCGAATGAGGATAGCTTCGGTCTTGTCGCTCTCTGCTCCATCGGTCCGATCCTGACGGTTTTGATCCTGGGCGTGTTCGGTGACACCTCCAGCATTGAAGCGGGTCCCGAGAGCACCGTCATCTACCAATCGGTCTGGGAGGTCCTGCTTGCATACGTACGCGCGATCCCCCACTATATTGAGGAGGTCGCCGTTGCCCTTTCCGCGATCGTCGCCTTCTTCCTTGCGTTCCAGCTCATCTCCCTCCGCCTTCCGTGGGATGAGGTCGCAAAGATCGGCGTCGGTATGCTGTATACCTTCTTAGGACTTGTGCTCTTCCTGACCGGTGTCAACATCGGATTTATGCCCGTTGGAACCTTTATCGGTCAGACGCTGGGAGACAGTACCCTTTCGTGGCTTCTCATTCCGATCGGCGCTCTGATCGGATGGTTCATCGTATCTGCAGAGCCTGCCGTGCACGTCCTGAAGCAACAGGTCGAGGACGTAACCGAGGGCGCGATCCGCGGAAAATCCGTCGGTTTTGCGCTTGCGATCGGTGTATCTCTCTCGGTAGCATTAGCGTTGCTTCGCGTCCTGACGGGACTTGAGATCTGGTGGATCCTGGTGCCGGGATATCTCTTCTCTCTCGTGATGACCTTCTTCGTTCCCCCTATTTTTACATCGATCGCGTTCGACGCGGGTGGAGTTGCCTCAGGTCCTATGACCGCAACCTTCCTGCTTCCGCTCTCCCTTGGAGCATGCGCTGCCGTCGGCGGCAATCCCCTGACCGATGCCTTTGGCTTGGTCGCCTTTGTGGCAATGACGCCGTTGGTTACCATCCAGCTCTTAGGTCTGATCGGAAAATTGAAGGCTCTGCACGCATCGCGCGTTTCTGTTGGACAACTGGTGCTCTCGGATGAGATTATCGAATTGAATTTTGAGGAAGGAGGCGATTTGGATGCCTGACGCAATTTGCGCAGTCTTCTCGGTGGTAGATGCCGCAAAATCCAAGGACATTGCCGCCATCTATAAGGAAGGCGGCTTCCCGATCGGAATCTCGACACACGGCTTTGGCATGGCGGACTCCTCCGTGCTTGAGCTTCTGGGATTTGGAGAAAACAAGAAGAACATCACCGTAAGCCTTCTTTCCAAGAAGCGCGTGCACGAGTTCTATCAGGCGCTGGAGGATCGGTTGCAGATCACAAAGCCGGGGCGCGGCATCGTCTTTTCCGTCCCCATGACCTCTGCCACCGCGTTCTTGGTCAGCCTTACAAACGCAGATACCGAAAAAAACAGTGATCCGGAAAAGGAGTGTGAGCTTGCTATGGCACAGCATGAATATGAATTGATCATCACCATCGTCACCAAGGGCAATTCCCCTGACGTTATGGCTGCCGCCAATGCTGCGGGTGCGCGAGGAGGCACGCTCATTCACGCCCTGGGGCTTGGCGCGCAGGAAGCGCAGAAATTCCTGGGTATCGCCATTCAGCCCGAAAAGGATCTGATCCTCAACGTGGTACACCGCACGGAGAAAGCAAAGGTCATGAAGGCGATCGGCGAGGCTGCCGGCGTCAATACCGAGGGAAAAGGCATTCTCTTCTCCCTGCCCGTCGACGAGGTCCTCGGTCTTCGCTCCGTCACAGCAGAGGAACGTACGACCGAAGAAAACGCATAATCAAACGATCAGCCGCGCGCTATCCTCTGTAAGATAGCGCGCGGCGGCTTTTTTATGATTACACTTTTCTTTTTCAGAAGCATCAAACAAAAGGGTTGCCACAAGGGCGTGCACAGTTAGCGGCAAATTGAAGTTCAATTTACGCCGTCCCGAAATATTCCTCGCGGTCTAAACAACTGCGTTCCGCAAGCGGAAACGGAATATTTCCCAAACAAAGTGCAGACCGAAGGGTGTGCAAAATTAACGGAGAATTATGTACGGTTGTTTAATAATTGCTCCGCTGTAAACAAATAAATAACCCCGACATCTGTCGGGGTTCGGTTATTTTGTTCGATAAATTGGAATTTGACG
>JAFVRI010000014.1 GCA_017504335.1 Clostridia bacterium | reverse complement strand
TTGAAGGACTGCAAGCTCAGACGCTTCTTTATGACCTTTCTTTCCACCTTCTCCCTGTTGGCGGGAATCGCGGTCATGCTCTATCCCAACACAGTCTTTATGACATACACGGGTATCAATGTACAGACCATGGTTCACCATGGCTTGCAGGTAGCATTCGGTGTATATCTGTTTGCCTACAACCGCCGCCAGATCAAATGGAAAAGCCTTTCCGGCGGTGTTCTCGTATTTGTGGGCTTCCTCGTTACGGCAATGTCCTTGAATCTGATCGTACACAACATTCACCTTGCCAAGGGAATGACCGATGATTTCAATATGTTCTTCATCAGCCCCTACTTCGGCTGTGAGCTTCCCATCCTTTCCATGATCCGTGACGCGGTTCCCTATCCCCTATTCCTTGCGGCATATTTGGTTGCCTTCTCCTTGGGTGCGCTTCTGGTCTATGTCATCGAAAACGGAATTTCCATGTTTTGCAGCAGAAGAAACGCGGGCGAATCCGCATAAGAAAAAACCGACGTTCTTTGAACGTCGGTTTTCGTTATTCGATCACCTTTTTACAGGTTTCCAGATACTTAGCTACCGCTTCTTTTCCTTTGGCGGTACTGCCGAGAGGAACGTAATCGTGGGATGCCACAATGATCTCGATCTCCATGGTTTTCAACCGTTCGATCGAAGAAAAATACGCTTCTTTGTCCGAGACGCCTCTCGTATATTTTCCTACGCCCCGAAGCTGGAGACAGTCTCCCGACAAGAGCAGACGATGCTTCAGATCCAAATACCCAACCGCATACACCGTATGCCCGGGCAGATGAACCACCTGCAACCGATCCATGATCTCTTCCCCGTCCGAAAGTTTGTGAAAGCAAGAATATTCCATAGATTGAAGCGCACAGATCGGCACGTTCGGGAAATGCCCTGACAGACGTATGGCCCCTCCTGCATGATCTCCGTGGCCGTGGGTCAAAAGGATATAACAAAGCCTTCCACCCTCACGGTCGATCAGCTCTTGCAGGGCGGGAACGATATAAGTATCCACATCAAAATCGGTGGTTGCCGTATCGATGAGAGCGATTCTATCTTCCTCGATCACGGCAAAAACCGACGTATATAAGTCCTCAAAGGGTACCTTCAATAAGAAGATACCCTTTTCAATCGGTTCAAATCTCATACGGTCAATACGACTTTACCCACGTTCTCTCCGCGGTAAAGAATGTCGTGTGCCGCCTCGGCTTCCTGAATGGGAAGAACCTTATAGATGGTGGGCTTCACTTCACCCGCCTCAATTTTGGGCCATACACGCTCTACCAGCTCCGCAAGGATCTGCGCCTTCACGGCGGGAGTACGGGAACGAAGGGTGCTGCCGATGATACGGACGTTGCGTACATAAATGTTCTTCAGGTCGATCTCGGTCTTCTGTCCAGCCAGAGCCGCGATCATAATCCATCTTGCGCCGTGCTTCAGGAAATGGATGCACTTACCCATAATTTCGCCGCCGAGACAGTCAATGGCAACGTCCACGGGATGTCCCTCATCCAGCTGTGCCCTCAGTACCTCTGCGATGTTTTCCTTGGAGGTATTGACCACCACATCCGCATTCAGGTGCTTGATGTTTGCGGCGATCTCATCGCTGAGAACCGTGGTAATGACCCGAACACCGAATGCCTTTGCCATGGGAATGACCACGCTGGCAAGTCCGGATGCGCCCGCATTCATCAGAAGGGTGTTTCCTTCTTCGATCTTGCCCTCCATGAAGAGATTCAGATATGCGGTAGCAAATGCCTCGGGGATTGCTGCTGCCTCCACCATGGAACAATTCTTGGGAACGGGCATCAGCATATCGTATTTTACGGTGACGTACTCGGCATATCCGCCGCCGACAAGAAGCGCGCAGACCTTATCGCCGATCTTCCATGCGGACTTTTCCTGAGCCTCGGGTCCAACTGCCACAATCGTTCCCGCGATCTCAAGACCCATCCAATCGGGGCATCCGGGAGGGGGCGGATAATCTCCCTCTCTCTGCATCAGGTCGGCACGGTTCAGCGCCGCCGCCTCGATCTTAACGAGAACCTCTTCATCCTTCATGACGGGATCCGGAACGTCATCCCAACGAAGGCTTCTGTCATCATTTACCAAAATTGCTTTCATATTCGTCTCCTTTTACAGAACAATAGGCTTTTTATAATCAATCTCAACACCGCAAGCGGCAAGCAGGATCCGATAGAGCTGAACCTCGTATTCATAGCTCCAAGGATTCTCCTTTTCGCCTCTTACCATGGCGGCAAAGGATTGCATCATGGCATCATAACGGTCATATACGTCGGTGTCATGGGTCTTTGCCACGTTCTTCCACTTCATACCCTCGGTATCGGCAAGATAGGTCTCGGATACGCCCGTATAAAGAGGCAACTGGCTGGTTCCCTCTCCGTAATATTCAAGAGGCTTCAGCTCCACCGTACCAAGGCTTCCCGTCACAACAAGCTGACGGCGGTAGTAGCCGTTGATCTCATAGGCACTGGATTTGGCAAAGGAGACTCCGTGAGGATAGCGGAACACCGCCATACCGAAGTCAACCGCATCCACACCCTCCGCACAGGTAGAGGTATTCAGGGGAATGATCTCCTCGGGAACACCCTGAAGCTGAACGATCAGATCCACCAAATGGCATCCGAGATAGTGCATCATACCACCGGGATAGGTACCGATCCACTCTCTCTTCTGGGGCTTATGCTTACAGCTCATGTGGGCTTCTACCGAATGAAGATCACCCAGCTTTCCTGCCTTGACGTCCGCCATCAGCTTCATAATAGCGGGATTGTAACGGTACATATATCCCATATGGAAGAGCTTGCCGTTCTTCTTCTGCGTCCGAACCATTCTTTCAAATGCTTCGGGATCGGGGCTTCCGGGCTTATCCATCTGAATATGCAGATTATGATCGGCAGCGATCTGTGCGAATTCAATGAGTCTGTCATCCACCACCTCGACCACAGCGGCTTCCAGACCGGGAATGGCAAATGCCTCCTCCAAGGTCATCAGTTTCACACCGTCAAGGTATTTTTCATAGTCCCCAAGAATTGCCTTTTCATGCTCGGGAACGGCGAGTCCTTGCAGATCAAATACCTCGGGATGATCCTTCATTGCCACAAGAGCTCCGGGGCCGTGGTCATGTCCGATTCCGATTTGTACGACTTTGATTCTTCTCATAACACTTTCTCCTTTACAGTTGTGTCCAGTCGAATTGAACGACGGGGAAAGAACGCTCGGTAGCAAGACGCTCAAAGATCTCGGGAGCTTCTGCGGGAGAATGAACTTCCTCGATCAACACGTCGAAATTCAAACGGTTTCCCGCCAACAGTCGAATGATCGCCTCACTGTCATCCAGTGCGGTCCACCATCCCTCATGGGATTCGGTTGCGGGGCGTGCATTGGTATGAGCACCGATCAGCGAAATACCGGGATAATGCACCTTACGGTAGTAGTCAATGGTAAAGTTGGAGTCACGGGTACAGCCAAGCAGAGCCACTCTGCCAAACCGTGCCATGCAATCCAGCGCCATATCCAAGCCCTGTCCCTTACCCGTTACTTCGATGCAAACATTGACGCCGCCTCTTGTCAGGCTCTTGGCGGTCTGTGCAAAATCGGACGCGAAGGGATCGAGGGCGTAATCCGCGCCAAGCTCAATGGCACGCTCTCTCTTCTCCGCTACGGGATCAACCGCAATGATGGGATGCGCACCTGCCGCACGAAGGATCTGAACAGCGATCTGTCCGAGAACCCCTTGTCCCATTACCATTGCCGACTCACCGATCTCCAGTTTACATTTGCGGACCGCAGCCATGGGAAAAATGGAAATGTAGGTCAATGCCGCTGCCCCGTCGCTGACCGAATCGGGCAGAGGAAATACCTTAGTCTCGGGCATCCGCCAATACTCTGCGTGCTTGGAATCCATGCACGCCACACGGTCGCCCACCTTTACACGGGTTACGGACGAACCGATCGCCGCAACCACGCCCGCTGAGCTATATCCCACTCTGCGGGGAAATTTCACACAGGGAGCAGCCGCTCCGCTGACACTGGGATCGCCAACGTAGTTTGCACGCTCGGTTCCCGCACTGATATTGGAACGAACGATTTTTACCAAAACCTCGTTCTCACCTATTTCGGGAACATCCACATCCAAAAGCTCTGCCACTCTGGGAGCGGTAAAAACGATTTGCTTCATAGAGATTCTCCTTTTTGCGCTTTTTTCTTTAAGTATATCATCTTGACAGAAATAAAGCAATATGCTATACTACAACCGAGCATATATGATCCTACAAATAATTTCTGTATTTATGGGAGTTTTTCAAATGAAACAGATACTTTCCTACAATCCGTTTACTTTTCGGCTCCTTTCCTTCGTAACGTCAAAGGCCACCGACAACTCTCGTGGAACCGATTGCCACTTTTTCGGCAAGCTCCGCAAGGGGAGCGGGACTCTGACCACCCTCTCGGGAGAGGTCCTTCACCTTTCGGCAGGGGACATTTTCTATATTCCCATCGGGCTTCGTTACTGCTCGGACTGGAGAACCGACCATGATGGCTTTCTGGAATGGGAATCCTATGCGTTTTTCTCTTTTCCTCCATCGGTGGACAAGCAGTATTCGTTGCAGAAGATCCTTCCGACCAAGGAAATCACCGAATATTTGAATACGATCGCCTACGGTGACAGCACATCCGCAAAATCCATCGGATTCTTTTATCTTTTTATGAGCGAGGCACTGTCCCTCATGACCGAAAAAAATCCTGACTTGGCAAAAGCCACGGTCGAGAAGGCAAAAAAATACATTTCGAGGCATCCCGATTTTAAGGTATCGGAGCTTGCCCGCCATTGCAACATGAGTGAATCGGGACTTTTCTCTCTGTTCAAAAATCAAGGGCTGACTCCTATTGAACTGAAGCACCGCATTCTTGTTGAAAAAGCGGTCACTCTTCTCTGCTCTACCGATCTATCCGTAGAACAGATCAGCGACCGCTTGGGGTTCAGTGACCCGGGATATTTTCGAAAGATCTTCCGCCGTTATACGGATAAAACACCTATGGAAGTACGCAGAGAACATCAATCGAGCATTGCTCTGTAAAACCAACGACTCAGATCTTTTTTCTGCATCCGTCGATCTGCAGATTCTGTCCCGAAATATAAGACGCCTCGTCGCTTGCAAAGAAACAGATCAGATTGGCATTTTCCATATCCGAGCCGGTTCTTCCCATATAGTTTGCGGGGCTTTCCGAGCTCAAATAATAGTCGTTCTTTTCAGAAGACGTTACCGTGCCGGGAGAAACCGCATTGACAAGTACACCCTTGTCCGATACCTCTTTTGCCAATGCCTGCGTCATGGCGATGACCGCTCCCTTCGTGGCAGAGTAGCAGACCATGTTTCGGTTTCCGTAAACCCCCGCCACCGACGCCACGTTGATGATACGGCCATATCCTCCTTCAAGCATATCGGGAAGAGCGGCACGGGTACAGTAAACCACACCCATGACGTTGATATCCATATATTGCTTCCAAAGATTCACCCCGACTTCCAAAAAAGGAGTGAAGTCACGCCAAAGCGCCGCATTATTGACAAGAATCCGGATGGGTCCGAATTCTTTTTTGGCAGCCGCAAACGCTTCATTTACCGCGCGTTCATCTGAAACGTCGCAACGAAGTGTCATGACCTTACCGCCTGCGGTCTCGATCTCTTCCTTCAGTGTCGCAAGCATTTCCTCATTCAGGTCAAGTGCGATCACGTTTGCCCCTTCCGAAGCAAGCTTTACGGCTGTCGCTCTGCCGATTCCAACCGCCGCTCCCGTTACGAGGGCGGTTTTTCCATCAAATCTCATGTTTTGATTCTCCCATCAAAAAAGCATATTGTCACGAATGGCCCTCACCGAACGAAGGATAGGCTGTACCTTCGTGGTAACGGGGTGATAGCGCTGGACGCAAAGATACATGCAGACTCCCATCGCGGGGCCTATCTGACGGATGAGTCGATTGTGTGTCCCGCCTACCAAAAATAAAAACGGACAGTTCAGTTCTTTTTTCAAACGACGAATGGCTTGCAAACCAACCATCTCTTCTTCCTCATCGTTAGCTACCGTCACAATCTTCACCACATCCGCGCCACGCTCGACCTGCGCGTTTGCAAGAGCGAACACCTCATCCTCGGTATAAAACCGTCCGGTATGGGTGGAAATCAGAACTTCTCCCCCCATCTCATGGATGGTTTGGATCAGCTGCTTCTGCTTCTCCACCGCCTCCGCGTCAAAGGTCATTTGCTCTTTGCAAGGGGCAAATGTATCTCCGGGAACATCGCAAAGGGTTGCCCCCGCACGCAAGCCCATCAAAAGAAAATCCATTCTTTCTTCTTCGCTTAGCTCTTTGTTATACTTTCCACGGTACGAGGTAATATAAATGGGCTTTCCTTCACAATAGGAAAAGATTTTACGCAAAATCTCTTCCGTGCGGTACTCCGGCTTCAGGTTACAAAG
>JAFVRI010000073.1 GCA_017504335.1 Clostridia bacterium | reverse complement strand
GAAAGAAGCGAATCCGCATCCCGCGCTCCGCAGAGCGCGTAATGCTTTATAATCGGAAAGAATTTTTTTAAAAATATCGTTGTAGAGTATAAATTAAATTGTTTTTTTCTTTTTATAGACTAAGGGTCCATCATGATTTAAGGCAACTGTCTAAAATCGTGATGGACCCTTAGTAGCAATGTTTATTTTTCAGTATGAATTTTGGTATGAATTATGCTCTAAAATAACAAAAAAACGTCCAATTTCTTGAACGGCTGTTTGAAATGTTAAATTTAAAAAACCTTGATTTATCAACGCTTTGCGGCGTTTTCTTGATAAATCAAGGTTTTTCCTTATGGTGGAGCATAGGGGATTCGAACCCCTGACCCCAACACTGCCAGTGTTGTGCGCTCCCAACTGCGCTAATGCCCCAAGCCTTACCAAACCATTATATAACAAAATGAGAACATTGTCAATACCCAATTTATGTTTTGGAGTAATTTTAATTTTTGGGGATTCGTGTTGACATGGCATCGTTCTTTTTGATATAATATCCTCAATAACAGAAATCAAAGGAGTATGGCTATGGCACAGAAAAAGAATGGACTTTTGATCCATCCTGAGGAGATCTCGGAATACTGGGAAAACCTGATTCTTTCATCGGGGGTGGATTCGGTGGGGATCCATCCGCGGGGAGGCTCCATCGCTCACGAGACCCTTTCCGAATTTCTTTCCAACCTGAAGTCGGGTGTCTATGACCGCTTTTTGCGTGTGATGAAGGAGCACGGCATGGAGGTGGAGCTGGAGTGCCATGCCCTATCCTGGCTTTTGCCCAGAGAGAATTTTGATGCCCATCCCGATTGGTTCCGCATGGAAGAGGACGGTGTACGGACACCGAAAAACAATCTCTGTCCTTCCTCCGAGGAAGCACTTGCCGTTGTGGAGGAGAGAAGCGCGCTGCTTGCATCCCTGCTTCCGTTCCACGGTCCTTATTATCATATCTGGATCGACGATACCTCGAGGAACGGCACCTGCCACTGCGAGCGCTGCCGTTCGCTTTCTCCATCCGATCAGGCATTGACGATTTACCACGCCATTCTTCGGGGCTTGAAGCGGTATCGCTCCGATGCAAAGCTTGGCTTTCTTGCCTATCACGAAACGATGATCGCACCCACGGTGCCTCCGATGGAGGGAATGTATTTGGAATATGCGCCCATCCACCGCCGTGTGGATCGCTTCATCGGCGATCCGAATTGTGAGGAAAACAAAAGGGAGACCGCGCATCTTTGCGAGCTTTTGGAGGTGTTTGGTAGGGAGGATGCCGAGGTTCTGGAATATTGGCTGGACAATTCGCTGTTCTGCGGTTGGAAGCTGCCCTATAAAAAGCTGAATCTGGACGAAGCGCTTCTCAGGGAGGATTTGAAATATTATCGGGGCAAGGGATTTTCTCGGATCACCACCTTTGCCTGCTTCCTTGGGGAGGATTATGCCAAGGAGTTTGGCACGCCACCCATTGATGCCTACGGTCGGATCTTGAAGGAATCCGAGGAACCGTAAAGACAAACGGTCGGTTGAATTTTCAACCGACCGTTTTCATATATGCCGTTTGCGGTATTCGGTAGGAGAGCAGCCCACCTGCCGGCGAAAGCATTTCCCGAAATAGCTGGGGCTTTCAAAGCCGCAAAGATTGCCGATTTCTCCAACTGAGGCGGTATTGTATTTGAGAAACTGCTTGGCTTTCTCAACGCGGATCCGCATCAGTTCTCCCATGACGGTGATGCCCGCTTCTTGCTTGTAGAGGCGGCAAAGGGTATATTTGTCGGTTCGCACCTCTTCGGCAATATCCGTAAGGGTCAGGGGCTCCGCGTAGCACTTGGTAAGGATTCGCTTGACTTGGGAAGAGAAGGATTCCTCTTTCCCGAGGATCGCCGAGAAAAAGTCGATGACAAACGTGTAACCCGCCGTGGAGCGATCAAGAACGGTACTGTCTCCTAAGGAGAGGCGAAGAAGCTCTTCGGTATCCCGATTCAGAGAAGCGGGGGCTTGAAAGTGCAGATAATCTCCCACACCTAAAAAATCAAGCATGGCATCTGTCACGGCGAAGGTACACCAAGCGGTGGAAAGATCGGTTCCCTCATAGCGATGCGGTACATGGGGACGCATATAAATGCCCTCTCCTTCGGAAAGGACAAAGGTTTTCCCATCCACACGGTAGGTGCAGGTTCCTTTTGTGACCCATAGGATCTGGTGTTGACTGAGTCCGTGCGGGCGGTCCACAGGCGGCTGTGCGCTACTGTTTCTCAGTGTCATCAGAACGAAGGGAAGCTTCTCTGCGGCATTGGTTTCGATTTCGGCAAACATATGCAAGATCCTTATATAAATTGCAAGATATTGTCATTGACAAGGGGCTTTTTACACAATATAATTATATCATAGGAAGTATGCTTTGTAAACCCCAAAACAAAATAAAAGGAGAAAGCATAATGAGACTTTGTGTAGCGATCCCTTGCTTTTTTAAGGGAAAAGACGTGGATTTTTGCGATGCGATCCGCAGGGTGGCGGCTCTCGGCTATGATGCCGTCGAGACCTATCATTGGAAGAGCCTGGATCTTTCGGCGGTGCGTAAGACCTTGGAGGAGACGGGCGTGGAGCTGCTCAGCATTTGTACCACCGAATTCAAGCTGACCGAGCCCGAATTCCGCTCCGCCTTTGTGGAGGGGGTGCGGGAGAGCTGCGAGGCGGCAAGGATTCTGGGAGTCAAGCGTATGATCACGCAGGTGGGCAAGGATACGGGCATGCCCCGCGAGGAGCAGCACGCATCCATCGTGGCAGGGCTTTCTGCCGCGGCTCCGATCTTAGAGGCGGCGGGGGTCACCTTGATGATCGAGCCACTCAACACCTACGTTAATCACCCGGGGTATTATCTTTGGTCCTCCGCGGAGGCGTTTGACATCATCAAGGAAGTCAATCATCCCAACGTGAAGGTGATCTACGACATTTATCACCAGCAGGTCATGGAGGGGAACATCATTCCCACCGTTCTTGCCAATTTGGAGCATATCGCCCATCTGCACGGAGCGGGGCATCCCGGGCGGCATGAGCTTCAGTACGGAGAGAACGATTACCGTGTGATCCTTGGTGCCATTGACAAGGCGGGATATACGGGGGCGATGGGCTTGGAGTATTCTCCCTTGTTGGAGCCCATGGAAAGTCTCAGACTGGCAAAAGAAATTTACGGATAAAAAGGAGAACGAGCAATGAGCTTTCAGAGACAGCATTTGAATATGGATCCCGATTGGCGGTTCCATCGGGGCGATATGGAAGAGACACAAGAGAAGAACCACTCTGCTGTATACAATGCGGCAAAGGCGGGCAAGGCAAGCGGACCCGCTCAGCCGGGCTCCTATGACGACAGCACATGGGAGCGAGTGGATCTGCCCCACGATTATCAGAGAGAAGCGGCGTTTTCTCCCGATGCTATCGGAAACCACGGCTACCGCGTGTTTGAGAACGGATGGTACCGCAAGACCTTTTCTGTGGATCCCTCATGGCAGGGAAAGCACGCCATGCTGGTGTTTGACGGCATTTCCACCTCTTCTTTGATCTTTCTCAACGGTTCACTCATCGAGCGTTCCTTCAGCATTTATTCCGAGATCCCCGTGGACGTGACCTCTCGGCTTTACTTCGACCGTGTCAACACGCTGGCGGTTTATACCCGTGGCGGAGATATTGAGGGCTGGTGGTACGAGGGAGCGGGCATTTACCGTCACGTGCATCTTTATATCAAGGATTCCTTGCATATCGCCCATAACGGTCTTTGGGCAAAGCCCGTGCTTTGCGAGGGTACGCAAAACGACTGGCAGGTGGAGCTGGAGGTGACGCTGGAAAATTCCGCGTACGAGAAAAAGAGCGGCATCGTTTCTGCCAAGCTGTATGACGGGGAACAGGTGATCGCCGAGGCGATCGGCAAGGAGACGGTCTGTCCGTCGGACGGAACGGTCTCTTGTCATTTGACCTTTTCGGTAAAAGACCCCTGTCGGTGGGATGTGGATTCGCCTAACCTCTACCATTTGAAGGTAACCCTTTCGGGAGAGGACGGGGTCATGGACGAGGATGCGACCCGCATCGGCTTCCGCACGATCCGTCTGGACGCGGAGCGGGGCTTCTTCCTCAATGAGCGTCCCCTGAAGCTGAAGGGAACCTGCAACCATCAGGACCACGCGGGTGTGGGTGTTGCCGTGCCCGATTCGATCCAGTATTACCGCATTCGCCGTCTCAAGGAGATGGGAAGCAATGCCTACCGTTGCGCACACAATCCACCCGCACGGGAAATTCTGGATGCCTGCGATGAGTACGGAATGCTGGTGATGGACGAGAACCGCAATTTCGAGAACCGCCCCGATGTGCTTCGCAATCTGGAGATCCTCATTCGCCGTGATCGCAACCACCCCTCGGTAGTGTTTTATTCGCTCTTCAACGAAGAACCTCTGCAGAATACGAACGAGGGCTTGAATATCTTCCGAAAGCTCAAGAGTACGGTAGAAAAATTGGACGACAGCCGTCCCTTCCTCGGCGCGGTAAACGATACCATTCAACCGGGAGGTGCCGGTATGGCAATGGAGGTCTTTGGCATCAATTACGGCATCGAGCGTGTTCCCTCGGTGCATGAAAAGTATCCCGATCATCCCCTCTTGGGCAGTGAGAATTGTAGCGCGGTAACCACACGAGGCTGCTACGTCAGTGATAGGGAAAACGCACATGTGTTACATAACTATGACGAAGAGGTGGTTCCGTGGGGACATACCGTTCGGGAAAACTGGAAATTCGTCTATGAGAACGATTATATGGCGGGAGCCTTTGACTGGACGGGATTTGATTACCGTGGCGAGCCAACTCCCTTTACCTGGCCATCGGCTTCCTCTCAGTTTGGAATTTTGGACACTTGCGGATTTCCCAAGGATTCCTACTATTTCCACAAGGCGATCTTTACGGATGAGCCCATGATGCACATTCTTCCTCATTGGAACTGGAACGAGGGCGATGTGGTGCGGGTCATGACCGTGACCAACTGCGACGAGGCGGAGCTGTTTTTGAACGGTGTCTCTCTGGGCAGAAAACCTTCTGACCGATTCGTGCAGTGCGAGTGGCAGGTACCCTTTGAGGCGGGAACGATTTCCGCTGTGGGCTACCGAGACGGAAAGGCAGTGGCAAATGCCGCGAATATCACCGCAGGTGTGCCTGCGAAGATCAAGCTGGAGGCGGATCGCCTCACCGTCGGCAATGCGGGCGGGGATACGGTTCCCGTACGTGTTTCGGTAGTGGATGCAAAGGGCGTAGAGGTTCCCACCGCATCGAATCTGATTCGCTTTGAAATTGAAGGAGACGGATTTGTGGCGGGAGTCGGAAACGGAGATCCCAATAGCCATGAGCCCGATCACCTACCGTATCGCAAGCTGTATTGCGGTCTTTGCCAAGTCCTCGTCACCGCCAAGAGAGGGGCAAAGCGCATGAGGCTGGTTGCCCGTGGAGAAGGACTGGTAAGTGCCGAGGTGGCATTCAACGTGCGCGAGGAACCCATGCCGAACTACGTGTTTTACCGTGAGAATTTTGCCATTACGGGTGTTCTCGTATCGGTGGAGAGCGTGGAAGAGAAGCCCGATCCCTGCCGTGTGTATGGCGACGACGATATGAACAGCTTTGCGCCCGTATCGTTGGAAGCAAGTTACTGGAACGGAATGTCGCCCTCCGGCTTCAAGTGGGGATGGCGGGAGTTCCGTATTCCGATCACCCTGCCCGAAGTGATTCCCGAAGGAAAAATCCCTGCCGTTGTCATCGGTTCCGTCATTTGCGATGAGGTGGAATTTTACATAAACGGCCGACTGATCCATGCGGAACAGCCCGGATTCCGCGCACCGGTGAAGGTTCCGCTGGACTCGGTCAAGGAGCAGAGCTTTGAGCTTCGCTTTCTGGCGAAGGCGAGAGGCGATTCGCCACGCAGCGGCGGAGCCCAAGGAATTTCCCTGACCTTTGAGGACGAATAAAAGCAAATAAAGAAAACCGTCGGTGGCGCAGCAGCCGTCCGACGGTTTTC
>JAFVRI010000072.1 GCA_017504335.1 Clostridia bacterium | reverse complement strand
GTGACCACGCGCATGGAGAAAATGAAGAAAGCACTCATTGATTTCTGTGCTGACTTCAACAACTGAATACTTACAACCTCACGCCCTTCGGAGTAAAATCCGAGGGGCCTTTTTTTTTGCTCAAAAAAATTTTTCGAAAATATTTTTCACACGCAGGAACAATTCGTCAGTTTCATGTCGGGGTATTGATAGAGAGGAATTCGCATCGGTCTCGGGATGCGGTTTTTCTTTTCTGCGGATACACCTTGTGCATAGTCGTATCCGCTCAACCGAATACCCTGACGCTCGGGATACGAAGCAGGACGGATATGCCATGACAGCACATCGCAAGGTGTGTGCGAAGGAGAAAGAAGCGTAACAGCGCTTTCGCGAGCAACCGTTCTACAGCGAATACGTGGTCGAATAAGAGCATAGGAACGACGTGCGGACAGGTTTTTTGCGGATGAGGAACTCTGTTGGACTTTCTCACAATAGACGTATGCTTCCGCTTTTGAATATCGGTATCTGCCTATCTCCGGCAGATGCGATATGCACCGACGGAGAAATATATTCAGAAAGGAGAGATTACTCATGCAAAGTAATCCCCACAAACTCACCGTAATAGACGGTGAAACACTCATGGACAAAAGACTTCCACCGACGAAGTTTTGCGTCGACACTCTGCTGCCACAGGGTCTATGTATCCTTGGCGGCTCACCTAAGGTCGGTAAATCGTGGCTGGTGCTGGATCTCTGCGTCCACGTCGCCCAAGGAACGCCCTTGTGGGGGCTTGACACCACAAAGGGACAAGTGCTCTACCTCTGCCTTGAAGACGGCGAGAGGCGGATTCAGGAGCGCCTGAACACCATCACGGACAACGTTCCCGATGGAATGTATTTCGCTACCGGATGTACCTCAATCGAAAGCGGTGTCTGCGATTGGCTTCGAGATTTCAAGCGCCAGCACCCGGCAATCGCTCTGGTTGCCATTGATACCTTTCAGCTTATCCGTACGCCTACCCCCGACGTTTCCTACGGCGGTGACTATGCCGAGCTTCGAGTCCTCAAAGAGCTGGCAGACGAGCTCGGTATCTGTCTTCTGCTCGTTCATCATTTGCGGAAGATGAACGATAAGGATCCCGTCAACAAGCTCTCGGGTAGCACTGGTATCTCGGGCGCGGTGGATGCCATCTTCGTTCTGGACAAGAACAAGAGGATCGAACGGCTGGCTACCTTCTATGCTTCGGGCAGAGATATCCGTGACAGAAAAGATTCAGCTGGAGCTTGATGAGTACACCTGTACTTGGAATCTCTTATCCGACAGCTTGACCATGCCCGAAACAACGCTTCCCAAGGAGCTGATTTCGCTCTATTATTTCATGACGGGAGCAAACGAATTCATCGGAAGCAATACCGAGCTGGCCAGCTATCTCGGCAGAGAGGTAAACCCCAAGGGGCTGAAGCAAATGATGAACCGCCACCGTTATGCGCTTGAAGACCTTGGTGTTTTCTTTGAAAGCTAGAGGAGCAACGGACAGAAGTACGTGGTGGTCAGATACGTTCCCCCTGCGGATGGTGACCCAAGTGCCTCAAGTGACTCTGTTTCTTCTGCTCTCGAAGAATCCGTCCCTTTCGTCCCTTGCGTTCCTGCGGAGGATTTGGGATGAAGACGCTTTATGACGAGTTTCGCCTTTGTGTTACGACCGCCCATTTGGGCGGCCGCAAAGGCGTCGGGCTAAGCCCATACCCCTATCATTTTTTTTAGAAAGGACTTTAGAATGAATAAACAAAACAAAGATTATTTTATTTCTTTTCGCGTGACTGCCGAAGAAAAGAAGTGGATTGAAGAACATTCCTACGGCAATTACCGCCTCATCAGCGACTTCGTTCGGGACTGTGTCTTCGAAAAAGATATCGTTATTATCAACGGTCTCGATGAATTCTCTGCACAGCTTCGTCGCATCGGCAACAATGTCAACCAGCTCACAAGAGCTGTCAATGCGGGATATGCATCTCAGATCAATCTAACAGAAACAAGAAAGGAGCTCGAAAAGATTTGGCAATCGTTAAATTCGTTACTTCAGGATGCCCGATGAATAATATTTTCCCCTACGTGATGAACCGAGAGAAGACCGATGAAAATTTAATTTCGGGCATCGGTTGCTCTCCCGACACAGTGCTTTCCGAGTTCACTTTTGTCAAAAAACAATTCAAAAAAGAGGACGGCAGGACCTACGTTCACATCATACAAGCCTTCAGCCCGGACGATGAGATTACGCCTGAAACGGCTCACGAGATCGGTCTGCGCTTCGCTGAATGCTTCGGTGGTTTCCAAGCGTTGATTGCCACTCACAGAAACACCGACCACATCCACAATCATATCATTCTCAACTCTGTGAATATGGAAACGGGAAAGAAATTTCATCAAACTGCTGCCGAGTTGATTCAGGTAAAAGAGTTTTCTAACGAGCTCTGTCGGGAGTACGGTCTCTCTGAAACCGAAGCGAAATCTTCCTTCAAGTCTATGCCAAAGTGGAAGGAGATGCTCCGTCGCAAGGCATATTCCGTTGCCAATAACACCTGCAGTAAGGAAGATTTCATCTACGAAATGGAGATGCACGGCTACAAGGTTGACTGGAAAGATGACCATAAGTATATCACATTCACCACTCCCGACGGTCATAAGTGCCGTGACAATAAGCTCTTTGCCGAGCAGCTTCTGCGAAAAAATCTGGAGATTTATTTCGCTCTCGGCGGTGGTGAATCGGGACTTGCGGATCAATACAAGTCGTATGTGAATGATCTCCGACCCGAACACGCCTACACAGTTGGCGACGGACTTTTCAATCTTTTGAAAAATCTGCTCGAAACCATGCCCTACGATGGACTCTTCACGCCACCGGTTGAAGACTATCAGCTCGATAAAATGACCGTGATGATGCTCGAAGCGATGGGCATCAAAGTCGAACCCAAGGCGCTTTTGAAGTACAGCGCCAACAACGAACAAGAATACGAATATGGACTTTATATGTAACGAAAGGAAAACTAATGCTCAATAAAAATATTTTTTGCAATTACCCCGACGCGATGACACTCGCCCAGCTTGCCGAGTGTCTTAACATCAGCACCAAGCTCGCCTCTCGCCTTGTCCATGAGGAAAAGGTCTTCGCCAAGAAGGTTGGACGAGAATATCGCATTTCGAAAAGCTCTGTGATGGAATTCGTCCGCGGAGAAAGAAAACACAAAAAAGAAAGTTGTGTTGTAAATGTAACTTCGAACCCACAGCACTGGACTTTGAACACTTCGTGTGATATTGTGTGTGGTACAAAAATCAAAAAGGAGGTATGCTAATATGGCAAACACTTACACAAAAGACATCGCCGGCAGCATTCAGGAAAAGAGAGGCAAGCTCTACCTGGTGATCAGCTATAAGGACTCGGTTACTCAGAAGCGCAAGACAAAATGGATGGGACTGGGGCTTCCCGTTGGTGCTCCAAAGTCTGTTATCAGCAAGGCTGAACGAGAAGCGAAGAACAAGTTCGAAAGCGAATACAGACGCTTCCTCGAAGGTTATGACGACCCTAAAAAATATCCTCTTCTGTACTTCCTCAACGATTGGCTTGACAAGGTTCACATCCACAGGATCCAAGAGTCGACTTACAATGGCTATAAGGGCAGAGTCAACGGCAAGATGAAGAAATACTTCGGGGAGAAGCTCACGCTTGCCGACTGCAAGCCGAGGCTGATCTACGGCTTCTACGAGTATCTGCGTGAGGATGGTGACAGTGAGCAGACGATACTTCACTACCACAATCTGCTCCACACTGCCTTCGAGTATGCAATCAGACGTGAGATCCTCGAATACAATCCCATGGACAGAGTAGAGCGTCCGCAGGTCAAGAAATTCATCGGCGACTTCTACTCGGTGGATGAGGTCAAGGAGCTGCTTGAAAAGGCAAAGGAAGATCCCATTTATATCCCAATCGTCCTCGCCGTCTACTGCGGTCTGCGAAGAAGCGAAGCCCTCGGACTCTCATGGAGCAACATCGACTTCGAAAATGATAAGATATTCATCGGTCAAAAGGTTCTTGAGGTAGTACGCGATGGCAAAATGGAACAGATTGTCAGTGATGAGATGAAGACCGAAAGCTCACGCCGTAGCTTCAAAATGATTCCCGAAGTCAAGGAGATTCTGCTTGAACACAAGCAAAAGCAGGAGCTTTATCAGAAGCAGTTCCGCAAAGCATACTCCAAAAAGTACCTTGATATGGTGTGCGTTAACCCCATGGGTGAGCTCATCAAGCCGAGCTACGTGACCTCACACTTCCCGGTGCTTCTCGAAAGGAACGGATTGCGACCGATTCGCTTCCACGATCTGCGCCACACCTGTGCTTCGCTCCTCGTGTCTCTCGACGTGAACATGAAGGTCATTCAGAGATACCTTGGCCACAGCAACATGAGCACAACGGCTGATATTTATTCCCACCTCGATGCCAACGCTACGGGTGAGGCAGGTATGAAGCTTGGCAAGCTCCTTGCTGACGGCGAGAGTGAGGTGAGCTGATATGCTGAAAGAGGGAGAAATGTCCTTGGAGCAACTTTATAAAATGCTTCATGTCAGCAAGCGTAAGGCAGCGTGGATGCTGAACAATGGCATTATACCATGCCAGATCAGACCAACGAAAACACACCGATATATCATTCTCCGCGAGGATGTAGAAGCGTATCTACAGAAGAAACGAGCAGAGAGGCGTAAGGAGATCCCTGTGGGGATCTTCAACGCCAAACCGACAAAGCAGAAGGTGGTGATCAACAACAACCGCCCAATGGATACCGTAGACCTTGCCGAATGCTTCGTAACCATTGCGGACGAGTGCAAGGACGATTTCCGCAAACATGTCGAAAAACGACTTCAGTATTTTCCCGATGCCATCACCGCGGATAAAGCAGCAGATATCATGGGTTACGCCAAAAACACAGTCCACTCGTATATTCAGCAGAAGCGCATCTTCGCCGTCCAGATCAGCGGAAAGTATATCCTTCCCAAGAGCGCACTCGTAGAGTTCCTCATCGACGACTTCGCCTTCGAGATCATCCACAAGTCCACGTGGCATATCAATACGATTCTCACATTTACTAAGAAAAATAAACCGAGCCATACAAACGAAGACGATTTCTAAAAATCCGTCTAAAATCAAAGTCCCGAAAAGCCTTATGTAGCAAGGATTTTCGGGACTTTTTATTCATCAGAAAATTGCGAGAAAAATGCGAGAAATCAAGCCCAAAACGTTCAAATTCGGGAAAGAGCAAAAAGAGAAAAGCCTCGAAAACGTAGTGTTTTCAAGGCTTTTTGGTGGCGGAGGGTGTGAGATTCGAACTCACGTGTCCAAAGGACAAACGGTTTTCAAGACCGCCTCGTTATGACCGCTTCGATAACCCTCCGTATATGAAACTGCTTTCGCAGAAATCATCGGATATTCAATTTTTTTAGAAATATTTTTAGAAATGCTGTTTTGTGATGTCTTCGGAGTGCCCGAAAAGTCAGTGCTTACAAGGCTTTTCTGTGTTTCTGCGACTTGTGTGCTCGCAAATTTTCAAGACCGCCTCGTTATGACCACTTCGATATCCCTCCGTAAATATGATGCAACAGCGTGCATCATATTTACGGAGCCTTGAAGATGGGGCTCGGCGAGCTTTGCTCGTCGAATCCACTTCGCATACCCCACTCGGAGATCGACAAGCTTGCTGTGGCTTGCGCAGAGTGTGGGTATCTTCGCCGCAGGCGAAATAACCCTCCGTGATGCATACTGTGAACATTTTTATTAAGTTTTTAGCTTTGCGAATTTTTTAGAAAAAGTTTTATAAGGAATAACTTGACAGCACTCGCCGTCAGGCAAAATGCCCTTCCGTATAGGAAACGATAGTATTATACCACAAAATCCAAACCTTGTCAACCGCATTCCCTCCCCTTCCCAAAAAAGTTTTGATTTTTGCGCAAAATCTGTAAAAAAAGATTGCATTCTGCTATGAAATATGATATACTTTCTTGCGGAAGTAATCAAATCATAGGAGGATCTTATGAGCATTCGAATTGGCATTATGGGATATGGAAATCTGGGACGCGGAATCGAGTGTGCCATCCGTCAGAATCCGGATATGGAGCTTGCTGCCGTCTTTACCCGCCGCGCACCTGAATCGCTTCGGATTCTGACCGAAGGAGTCAAGGTATACCCTGCCGCTGACGCGCATCTGTTCAAGGATGCCATCGACGTTCTCATTCTTTGCGGCGGAAGCGCTACCGATCTTCCGATCCAGACGCCTGCCTTTGCAAAGGATTTTTGCGTGGTCGACAGCTTTGACACGCACGCCAAGATCCCCTCTCATTTTGCGAACGTGGATGAAATTGCCAAGCAGAACGGCACCGTTGCCATCATCTCCTGCGGCTGGGATCCCGG
>JAFVRI010000071.1 GCA_017504335.1 Clostridia bacterium | reverse complement strand
TCGCAGCTCACGCCAAATTCACCCTGTGCGCCAAAGAAAATCAAAAAGGCCGCACATAGCGGCCTTTTTGACGGAGATATCTTCAATTATTTCTTGAAGCACTCGCTGCAGTATACGGGGCGATCCTCGCGGGGCTGGAAGGGAACCTGGCATTCCTTTCCACAAGCAGCGCAAACAGCATCATACATCTGACGCTCGCCTCTGTTACCACCGTTTGCCTTGCGGGCGTCGCGGCAGGGCTTGCAGCGAAGGGGCTCGTTGGTGAATCCCTTTTCAGCGTAGAATTCCTGATCTCTTGCAGTGAAGGTGAACTCCTGTCCGCAATCCTTGCAGACCAAAATCTTGTCGTTGTACATGAAATACCTCAATCTTTTTTATGCGGGCTATGGCCGCAATTTGTTAAGTCTATGATACACCAAAAAAATCAATCTGTCAAGGGTTTTTGAAATTTATTTTTAAGGATTTATAAAATTTTTTTGAATTTTTTGTTCATTTTGCCGTTTTTTCGTGCAAATTGCACCAAATTACTGCAGCTGCTCCTTATGATACTGCAGCATATACAGGCTGTGATAGCGTCCCTTTTTGGCCAACAGCTCGTGGTGAGTTCCCTCCTCCATGATCTGCCCGTGGGACAGCACGATGATCTTGTCGGCGTGTTGAATGGTGGACAGTCGGTGGGCGACCATAAGCATGGTTCCGATGTTCATCATCTTTTCCAGCGAGTCCTGAATGAGCTGCTCGGTCTCGGTATCGATATTGGCAGTGGCCTCATCGAGAATCATGATTTCGGGCTTGTGGATGATGGTTCGGGCAAAGGACAGCAGCTGACGCTGACCTGCGGAGAAGTTGTTGCCGCGCTCGCGCACCTCCTCATCCAGACCGTTTGACAGGCGATCGATAAACTTGTCCGCATTGACATAACGGCAGGCCTCCATGACCGCCTCATCGTCCACATCCTCCTTGCCAAGCAGGATGTTGGAACGGATGGTTCCCGAGAACAGGAAAACATCTTGAAGCATCTGACCAAAGTGACGGCGGAGCGAAGATAACTTGATTTTGCGAATATCAATGCCATCAATCAGAATTTGACCCTTCTGAATGTCATAATTTCGGCAAATAAGCGTCAAAATGGTGGTTTTTCCCGATCCTGTGGAGCCTACAAAGGCCACAGTGTCCCCTGCCCCAACGGTAAAGGAGACGTCGCGAAGCACCCATTCCTCCTCCTCGTACGCAAACCAGACATCGCGGAACTCGATCCTGCCCTCGACCTCAGAGAGCTCGATCCCATCCTCGGGATCGGTGATCTCGGGGACCGTATCCATCACCGTGAAGATCTTCTCCGCCGAGGCAAACGCCGACTGCAGCCAGTTGAACTGCTCGGCGAGGCTCTGTATCGGATTGAAGAACTTCGAGATATACATATAAAAGGAGACGAGAACACCGCTCGAGATGCGTTGCCCAAGGAAGGGTACGTCGTCGATATAGCCCTTGCCGCCAAGATAAAGCAGGCAAAGCACCGAGGAGATATAGAGCATATACACGATCGGGCGGAAGATACCGAAAACGAAGATCTGCTGATGCTTCGCGCGCCCGAGCGTTTGGTTCCTGTCCGAGAACTCCTGCATCTTCCGTGCCTCGCGTCCGAAGATCTGCGTGATCTTCATGCCCGAGAGGTTTTCGGAGAGAAAGGTATTGATGTCGGTCGTTCCGTCCTTGACACGGCGGTAAGCGCGACGCGCAAATTTGCGGAAGATGACCGTGAAGAGGACGATGAAGGGCACGAAGCAGAGCACCATCAGGGTCAGGAAGTAGTTGAGACAGAGCATTGCAACGAGAACGCCGACGATGACAAAGCTGTTCTTGACGAGATTGACGATGATATTGGTGAACATCATCGAGATGGCGTTGGTATCGTTCGTCGCGCGGGTAACAAGCTTTCCGACGGGGATGTGGTTCAGCTGATCGTGTGAAAGGCTCTCGATATGCGTAAACAGGTCCTCGCGGATGCGCGAAACGATCTTCTGCCCCGTTTTCTGCAGAACGATCGCCTGGATATAGGTGCAGGCGAGGGAGACGAGCAGGATCGCACCGTAAACGATCACGTACGCGGCAAGCCGTGCCATCTCAAAATCGTCCTTGATCATTTCCTGAATGCGCCCGACGAGCAGAGGCGAAACGATGTCGTACGCTACTGAGAAGAGCATCACGATGCCGACAAGGATGAAGCTTCCAAGATAGGGGCGCGCATAGACGAGCAGGCGACGAAGCAGCTCGCTGTCCTTCATATTGCGGTCGAAGCCGATCGCATTGCGCTTATCCTTCATGGTGAGATAGGCGACCGAGAAAAGGAGCGCAAAGAGCCCGACGATGCCGCCGACGACGAGACAGGGACAGCCTGTTGATCCACCAGGATCTTTTTACCCGCAAAATGTTTGATGGGGAAACTTACCATGAAAAAGAGATCCGTCAGATTCCGTGCGTTCCCCGCCTTCCATTGAAAAGAAAATTCCACGGTTCCCATGGGGGTCACTTCCACACTCTGACTTACTTCCATTTTCCTGCCGTCGGTATTTTCCGGAAAATTCCCTTTGTATTCCCAGAGTCCTTTGACGGGATTTGAAAATATCCCGTTGACTGC
>JAFVRI010000070.1 GCA_017504335.1 Clostridia bacterium | reverse complement strand
TTTTTCTTTTCCACCTATATAATAGCACTATTTTGAGTGCCATACAGTGCCACAAAGTGCCATCTCGTGTCAATTTTGGAGATTTATTTTATCGGTGAGGATGTTACTGAGAGTTCGGAAACGAGAGCGTGGGGGGAATCTATTCCCCCCCCCCCAAAAAGGCTCTTCTCCAATTCAAATTAAATACGGGCAAAAGAAAGCAAGCCTTCTTTTGCCCGTTTTAGCATCATTCAATCTCAATGATTTCTAAGCCGATAAATAGTAGTTACCGGAGGGGTGTAGGAGTGACCCAAATTTTGCGAAACCGAAAGCGATTTTTTGCAATTCAGCGTGTTGTAAACCGCAATGATTCCCGATGCGGGACACGTGATATCACCCAAGCCCGCGGAGATCGACACGCTGACGTCCGAATCGATGAGCGTTGCCAGCGAGCAGCAATCGTAGTACATCAGCGCATCCGTATAAGCAGGCTTCAAATTGCCCACAAAACGTCCGATATTCTGACCGCCGATGTCGCAGAACCAAGGCAGTGCCATATTGATCTCCGTCACATCCCCGTCAAGAGCACCGAGGGCAATGGCCTGGAAACCGCCCTGACTTCCGCCGGTAGACAGGAAGGTATCTCCCGCCTTCCATACGCCAAGAGGCTGAACCTGCTTGCCGTCGAGCATAATTTTTCCATACTGCACGCCGCCGGCAAAAGCCTTGAGAAGCCGCGCACCAAGCACGTTCCTCGTCAGCATTCCGTGGAAATAAACGGTATCGGGATCCTGATTTTCCACAGGGTCAAATCCATAATTGCTGGGCGGATATTTGGGATTGGGATCATCCAAACGATATCCGTGCGGTGCCATCTCCACAACAACCGCCTTTTCGCTGAACTTGGGGTCCGTGCGCCTTGTGTTGCCGTAGCCACGGAATCCTATGTTGATGGCAAGGGAGCTTGCGTTTTTGGGATAGGTCAAATAACCCGTAGCGATCTCCCCATCTCCATAACCGATCTCAAAGAGATAGGCCGCATACTTGTTTGCATCATACTGATACTTGGACGTAGAAACCGTCTCAAAGCGGAGCAAATTGATATCGCCCTTGTAGCACTCATCCACTACACCGGTCCAATACGCTTCCAGATCTGCCGGTGCAGGTGCTCCTGCCTTGATCTTTTCCACGTCAGCCGCCGCGCCGCCGCGATAAACCACTCCGGTGTTGATCTTGTTCTTGTTGGCGTCACACATATAGGCCGTGATCATAACCAGACCCGGCTTGCTCATCTTGGTGGTAACCGTGAAATGTCCCAGGGAACCGTCGGCATATCCGTCTGTCATCTGCTGTCCGTCCTCACCCTCTACCGTGTAGTAGAAATAAGGCACCGACACGACCTCGCCGTTGTACATCAGATAGATCTCAGACTTCATTTCCTCGCCCACGCGATAGGAAAGAGCATCCTTGTCGGTGTATCCTGCGAAATAAACGCCTGTCAAGCTGTTGTTTGTCGCCTCCGAAAGCGAACGCTCTGCATCCGACAAGAATTGCGACATATTAGAATAATACGCGCAAGCACTGTGGATCTCAACATCAAAATGTGCTCTCGATGCATCGCAAAGACGAAGAATGGATTCATTCAAATCGTCCATCGGTGTAAAGTTTTTGGTGCTGATCAGCTTACCGTTGATCAAGACCTGTACCTGCCCCTCGGCGGTGTAATAGGCACTGATAACATATTTGCGTCCCACCTCCAGCTTGACACCCGTGTGCTGGGTCATGCTGGTGGTGTAAATATAACCGTCTCCGTCCATCTTGAACGCAAAATCATAGCTGGCCTTGCTGTCATTTTTGCGAATCCAGGAAAGGATCGACAGCGGATAGCTTCCCTTGCCCTTGTTGCTCTCTCTCTCCACGGGCATGGAATTAAAGGTCATTTCCGCCTCAAAAATAAAGCTTTTTCCGTTCAGCCGAGAATTTTTATCGGTGATAAAAATATACCCGTCATCCCCCTTGTTCTGAATGTAACCATTCTCTCCTCCCACAAGCTCAAAGGGATAGCTGCTGTGATAGGTCAGGGCAAAGTCCGCATTGTCCTCCGCCTTCATGGACTTCACATTATCAAAGGTATACTTGAAAAGATATTTTCTTTCATCCGACGCATCTTCATTCCACGCCGGATTATCGAACTCATCCTCGGTTTCCGTCTCGGTGTCACCTTGTGTCTCCGCATCCGTCTCCGTTTCGGTCTCGGTTTCGGTCTCGATCACAACCGCATCGCCACTCTCCGTCTCCTCCACTGTACCGCACGCCGCAAAAGCAGATACGACAGTCAGCACAGCAACAAGAAACGCCACAATTTTCAGTTTCATAACAGGGCTCGTCTCCTTCTTAACGTAATAATTTAACAAAAAATATTATATCATATCCCTCCCACCGTTGTCAATCCCCCTCCAGCGCTTCCACATACAAATCAAACAAAAAAGCCCGACATCCCTGCCATACTCATGACAAGCGGTGAGGAAGTTACTGAAACTCCGGAAACGGGGGCGCGGGGGGTAT
>JAFVRI010000069.1 GCA_017504335.1 Clostridia bacterium | reverse complement strand
GGCTCTTGGCCTGGCTCATCGGCCAATTTACGGATAGCTATCAGGTGTTTTTGACAATTGTCGCACTGATCACTATAGTTCCCATGGCGATCATTTACGGTCAGGACAGAAGGCACGGGTTTTTGAAAATCGTGCTTTTCATGAATATGTCGACCTTCATCATGCTGTTCTCGGGCTTGCGCCAGGCCATTGCTATAAGTGTGGGACTGATTGCCTTTGAGTGTGTCAAGAAAAAGCATTTGTTCAGATTTCTTCTTGTCGCGTTGATCGCTTTCGGCTTCCATCACACCGGCTTTATGGTTTTCACTTTTTATCCTCTCTATCATGCTGCGTTCAAAAGAAAACATCTGTGGTTCGTCATTCCGAGTATCCTTTTGGTGTTTGTATTTAATAAACAAATTTTCACATGGGCAACCAATCTGCTGAATCAATTTCTGGGCGATAAATATCTGGTGGAAATCGACGAGACGGGCGCGTATACCATGCTGCTTTTGTTCATTCTCTTTGCTGTTTTTGCGTATATCATTCCCGACGAAAAGCAGATGGACAGGGAGACTTTGGGACTGCGCAATATCCTGTTGGCCGCAGTTCTTTTGCAGTGCTTTGCTCCCATCCATATGCTCGCGATGCGAATGAATTACTACTTCATCATTTTCATTCCCATCCTCATTCCGAAACTTCTGACGGTTGTCAAACCAAACCTCAAAGACGTGGCGGGAATCGCCAAAGTTGTTTTAACCGGATTTTTCATGCTGTACTATCTGATTACCACCTATATCAAATGCCAAACCGGTTTGAGCGTTTTGGATACCTACCCCTACGTTCCGTTCTGGCAATAACCTTGAGGTGCAGCTATGAACATTGTGCAAATCAACGCGACCTGCGGTGTCGGCAGTACAGGAAAGATCTGTGTGGGGATCAGTGATCTGTTGACCCAAAGTCAAACCGAGAACTACATTTTATACAGTAGCAAAGGAAGCGGCTACGAGCTCGGTATTTCTTGCTCCCATGATCGCTATCTGAAAATCCAAGCATTGAAATCTCGCCTTTTCGGCAACTACGGCTTCAATTCTCAAACGGCAACCCGCAAAATGATCACCGAGCTGGAGCGTATCCAACCCGACATCGTGCATTTGCATAACATCCACGGTCATGATTGCCACTTGGAAACCCTGTTCCGATATTTCAAAAAGAATCAAACCAAACTCATTTGGACATTTCACGACTGCTGGGCCTTTACCGCCTACTGTCCGCATTTTACCATGATGAAATGTGACAAGTGGAAAACGCAATGCTATCAATGCGTACAGCGAAAAGAATTTTCGTGGTTCTTAGACCGCAGCAAGTCGATATTTGAAAAGAAAAAATCCCTATTTTCGGGACTTGATTTAACCATCGTAACCCCCTCTCAATGGCTCGCCGATCTGGTAGGGCAGTCTTTCTTGAAAGACTATCCCGTGCAGGTCATCCACAACGGGATCGATCTTAACGTGTTCCAACCGACGGAAAGCGATTTCAGAGGAAAGTACGGGCTTGAAAACAAAAAGATCATCCTCGGTGTTGCTTTCGGTTGGGGTAAGCGCAAGGGTCTGGACGTTTTCATAGATCTTGCCAAGCGCTTGGACGATACCCATCAGATTGTGTTGGTAGGAACCGATGATAACGTCGATCAACAACTGCCCTCCAATATCATCTCCATCCACCGCACCCAAAACCAGCGGGAGCTTGCCGAGATCTATACGGCGGCTGATCTGTTCGTCAATCCCACAAGGGAAGAGAACTACCCTACCGTAAATATGGAATCCTTGGCCTGCGGTACACCGGTGCTTACCTTCCGCACGGGCGGAAGCCCGGAGATCATCGACGAGACCTGCGGTTCGGTCGTGGATTGTGACGATGCCGAGGCGCTGGCGCGAGAGATCGTGCGCATCTGTAAAGAAAAGCCGTATACCCAAGAGGCCTGTGTCAAAAAAGCACAAGCATTTGAACAAAAAGAAAGATTTAAGGAGTACATAGAGTTATATGCAAGAATTAACGCTGCAGGAAATCAAGCAGATTGAGCTGGAGATTCTGAAGACCTTCCATGCCTTTTGCGAAGAGAACAACATCCGCTACTTCCTCTCTCACGGCACGCTCCTCGGCACCATCCGCTACAAAGGTTTCATACCGTGGGATGACGACGTAGACGTGCTCGTGCCCCGTGAGGATTACGACAGACTGCTCTCGCTGTTCAAGGATAACGAACAGTATCAGCTTCTTCACTTTGAAAAGGACGAAAGATTCCTCTTCCCCTTCGCCAAGCTTTGCGATATGACCACACGCAAGGTGGAGAATGGTTGGGAGAACGGGTTGAACATCGGTTTGGATATGGACATTTTCCCCTTGGATGCATGGGGAGATGATATGAAAAAAGCGAAGAAAGAAAGCAAGCGACAAGGAAAGTCGATGTTCCGCCTTTATCTGACCAAATTGCATAAGCCGGATTCCCGCCATCCCCTCAAGCGCTTTGTCAAGGGCATCCTCATGATCTTTGCCAAGATGAAGGGAAGTGCGTATTATGTCCGTAAGCTGATGAAGGATGCCCGCAAGC
>JAFVRI010000068.1 GCA_017504335.1 Clostridia bacterium | reverse complement strand
TCTCCATGTCCAGGTGGTTGGTGGGCTCGTCCAGCATAAGAATGTCGGGCTCACGGCAAAGCTCACGGGAAAGTGCCAAGCGGGTGCGTTGACCGCCACTCTGGGAAGAGAAGGGGCGACTGATGGCATCCTTGTCAAAGCCCATTTTGGTAAGCGTTGAGGCACAACGACCCCGAAATTCCAAACCGCCCTCGCGAATGAATCGCTCGTTGAGCGCGGTATATTCTGCCGCCAAGGATTCCTCGGTCCGTCCGTCCAAGGAACCGTGCTTCAGCGTTTCTTCCAGAGAACGAAGCTTTTCTTCCATTTGAAGCAGCTCGGGGAAGGAGTGATACATGACCTCAAGGGCGGTTGCATCCCCGTTTTCTCCTTCAAAATCACAGAAGGCGTCATCCTGACGGAGAATACCCACCGTTTTATTTTTGGAAATATAGACGTTTCCCGTGTCCGGCTCGTACTCGCCGAGGATCAAACGGAACAGGGTGGATTTTCCGCAACCGTTCACGCCAATGATCCCCAGTCGATCTCCCTCGTCCAACGAAAAGGTAACGTTTTCAAGGATCGGTACGGTGCCGAAGGAAAGCGAAAGATTCTCTACATTTAATACGATCATACCAACCGTCCTTTACAGCTTGATTTTGACTTCTAAGGCAACCCCGAGGATCCTTGCCTCTCCCGATTCAAAGTCATCGGTGGAAAGGGGAATGGGGGCGTAATCCTCGTTTTCGGGGAGAAGATAAATGTTCTTTTTGGAGCGTCGGAATCGCTTGACCGTTGCGCTGTCTCCGCCTACAAGGCATGCCACCACATCTCCGTCCTCGGCATACTGCTGCTTGCGGAAGAGAACCAAGGAGCCGTTGACCATGCCGATATTCTTCATGCTGTCTCCCTGAACCTTCAGATAGAAATATTCGTCCGCATCATCTACTTCGGCATTTTCGTAGCCCAAAAGGGTTTCGTTTGTCAGAATGGGAGAGCCGGCACGGATCTCACCGATGATGGGGATCTTTTTCTTTTTCGTGGCGGAGGGCGATGCGGAGCTGTCCAGCCCCAGCAGGTATTCCAGGGAGACATCAAAATATTCGGCGATCCGACGAAGCTTGTCTGCCTTCGGCGCAGAGCGTCCGTTTTTCCAATCGGTAAAGGTGCTGTTGGGAATACCTGTGGCTTTGGCAACCCGATAGACCGTGGTTTCACGAGATTTCAGCAACTTCTCAAAGATCTGATAGTTCATACTGTCTCCCCCTGTCTAAACAAATATTTCGGTAATCATAAAATAATACTTGACAATATTTCGGAAATCCGATATAATATAATCACACAATGTTATTATATACCAAAACCTTCTTCTTGTCAAGAATTTTTCGGATATTTCGAAAATCCGTCCGAACCACTCAAATCCATGATAAAGGAAGGCGATGGGGAAGGGAGGTGAAATGAAAGAAAGATGTGTGAAACCTGCGGATGGATCCGCTGCCCTGTTGCGTGCCCGTCCTATGACCCGCATACGGAAAAACGGAGGGATGTAACGAATTGGTTGCCGGAACTTCGGTTTACGGTATTGAACGCAAACAGTCCAATAAACGAAACGGTAGATGAAATAGATCAAGATCAGTAAAAAGAAAGAGAGGAATTTTATGGCGCAATGTCCGATCTCCGAGGGAGATATTCGGAAAACAGAGAATTATTTAAAGGCGTACCAAACCAACAACCGATTGCTTCGTCTGGATCGGTACGAGCGGAAATATATGGGCTATCAGGAGCAATCCGACGAGATCCTTGGCGACGGTGCCTTGGCGAGAGCAAGAATGTTTGAGATCCGCCATTTTATCATGGGATTGTCCAATAGCGATGAAAAGCTGCTTTTGTATTATCACTACGTTCGAGGTGAATCGGTGGAGAAATGTGCCGAGCTGTTCGGCATTTCCCGCGCCAGTGCCTTCCGCCTAAAAAAGAAGGCGCTGACGATGGCAAGCATTTACCTCAATGCCCGTGAGAAAGCAATGTAATATAAAAGGAAGGAAGCACGTGTGCTTCCTTCTTCTTTGATTGAGTTAAAATATCGAATCAAGGGTCAGCGTGTCTCCTCGGATCAGCTCCTTGATCGCATCGCTCAGAAGAGCCCTGTATTTTTGAAATTCGCTTGTCTTGCCCTCCTCGTATGCCCATTTCAGCTCGCTGAGACGCTCATCAATCACAGCGATCCTTCGCCGCCCCACGGTCCATCCGATCCGCCCGCGATGCTCCTGCCAAAGGTTGTCCAACTCCTCCATTGCGTCGGTGGTGGGGGTATTGAGAAGATCTTGCATACGGTTAGTGGTTTTGTGAAGAGAAACGCCATTGTAAATGATCCCTGTCAGTACAAGCGCAAACGCAACGAGAGAACCCCAAAAAATCTTCATGTGGACGCTTTATCCTTTCTTATGATCTTCACGTCGCCTTTTTCGTTCATCATCATTAAATAGATTTGCCGAAGGGACAGCTTTTTAGAAATGAATCGCTTTTTCAACTCTTCTTCGGAAACTCCCAAAAGGTTTAGATTGTGTCGGTTGATACATCCTTTGTCTACCATTATATAATATAGACCCTCGTCCTCGACGGAAAGCTTCATTTGCTCCGCTGTGGGAGGCTTGCGTTTGGCTCGGGGGAGAACGCTGATTTTTCCGTTTTGCTCCAGGATGGCATATCGTACGTCGCTCAGATCGGTGATCTCCTTTTGCCGCAGCTCGCTGATCAGCTCGTCGGCGGAGATGCGAGCTTTTTTCATTTCCTTCTGGCAAAGATGCCCATTGTTGATAAGCGTGGCGGGACGAGCGGTCACAAGCGTTTTGATCTTTGGGAAATTCGCTACCAATGTGGAGGTGACCACCTCAAAGGTCATTAATGCAATGATCGGTACGATCGCGTGGGAAATGGGGATGTCTCCGTCTGTAATGGGAAGGGAAGCAATTTCCGAGATCAAAAGCGTCGTGATCAGATCCGAAATCTCCAGCTCTCCAATTTGTCGCTTGCCCATCATGCGCATGGCGATCATGAGGATCAAATAGATCAATACGGTTCGGATAAGAAGTATCGTCATTTTGTTCACCTCGGAGGAAGTTTCTGAGGAAAGTATTTGTGCATATGGGCAAATCTATGTAAAAAAACAATTTTTTTCAAAAAAGGTATTGACAATCGGATCGCTTCGTGCTAAAATATGCAAGCTGTCCGCGAGAAGGACGGATATCACGGCGAACCGAGTCGAAAAAAATTTAAAAAAACTTTTCAAAAAAGTATTGACAAGGTGAAAGAGATGTGATATAATAGTCAAGCTGTCCGCGAGAGTGGGAGCGAAATGGTCATTGAAAATTGAACAACAAAGAGAGAAGTACAAAGCATAAACAAACAAAGCGAGTGCGAAGTAAAGATCTCGTCAAGAGTGATATATACTCAACAAAGTAAAAGAAGCTAGATAGAATAGCTCGAAAAGATTATGGACAGGCGAAGAGCCTGTGTATGATAGAAATTTTTTCGAGAGTTTGATCCTGGC
>JAFVRI010000067.1 GCA_017504335.1 Clostridia bacterium | reverse complement strand
TTTCCCTCCCGAGCATTTCTCGCTCTGTTCTGTCTCTTTTTTCGTATTTCGTCTCGAATTCTCCGCCCTCCAAGCGTCCCGAAGGATCTGTCGCTCGTCAAAGGGAATTCGTTTATCCTCATATATTTCGTATCTCTCATGTCCCTTGCCCGCAAGCAAGAGGATGTCACCCCTTCGGGCAAGTGCCACCGCTGCCTCGATCGCATTCCTTCGATCGGCGATGACCAGATGGGGCTTTTCCTTGTCGATCCCTCGCAAAACGTCCCGAAGGATCCGTTCTCTCGGCTCACCTCGGCAATTATCCGAGGTCACGATCACAAGATCCGCATAGGCGGATGCGATCCGTCCCATTCTTCTTCTCTTACCTCGATCCCGTTCACCGCCGCAACCGAAGAGCAAAAGAAGTCTACCTCCGCTCCCTCGGAGCGGAAGCAAGGCTTTCAGTATTTTTTCCAGAGCATCCGGGGTGTGCGCATAGTCGATCACCGCTGAAAAATCAAACGGCTTTTCGTTCTCCGTCGCAAAAACCCGCTCCATTCTTCCGGGAACACCGGAGGTGCTCCGAAAGACCGACGCGATGATCTCGGGCGGGATTCCCTCCCCGATCGCCACCGCCGCGGAAAGCATTCCGTTGATCACCGAAAATTCTCCGGGGATCGCCAAATGCATCGGATACGTTCCCTTGAGAGCTTTCAGGGTGAAGCTCGTTCCTTCCATCCCAAAGCTTTCCCGATCAAGAGCGCAAAAGTCCCCCTTCTCCGCAGAGCAGGTGAAAAACGGAATCGTCATTTCCTCTGCCAATCGGCGGATATAAGGATCGTCTATGAACAGGACTCCTCGGTCGCACATGGTAAAAAGCCGCCGCTTGGCTTGAAAATAGGCTTCCATGGTACCGTGAAAGTCCAAATGGTCCTGTGTCAGATTGGTAAAGACTGCCCATCGAAACCGTATGGCATCCACGCGGGAAAGCGCCAACGCATGAGAGGAAACCTCCATCATTACGTATTCGACGCCATCTGCCATCATCTCGGCAAGCATTCTGTAAAGCACCTCGGGGTCGGGCGTTGTCATATTCGCCAGGGGGTCACTTCCCTCGCGGGAAAGCCGTCTGCCGCCCGATGAACGGCATTCCACCGTTCCGATCACACCGCATCGCTTTCCCCATGCCTCAAACAGCTCACAAAGGAGATAGGATACCGATGTTTTTCCGTTGGTTCCCGTCACACCGATGATCTTCAATCGGGAAACGGGATCTCCGTACCACGCGTTATAGAGCAGAGCAGCCGCATTCCTTGTGTTCTTAAGCATGATATATGCTGCGGCACCACCCACACACACGTCACGCACTTGCTCTGCCACTATAACCGAGGCACCGGATTGTATTGCCTCCACCACAAACTCATGTCCGTCCGAGCGCTCTCCCTTCATGCAGATGAAGAGACTGCCCACGCTCACTCTCCGAGAGTCGGTGGTAATGTTTTTGATTTCGATTCCTCCAAGCTCTGAAGGATACGCAAGCTCGGCTCTGCCGAACAATTCACTCAGCTTCATACTCGCCTCCGAAGTGGGTTCTGCTTTCACTTCCTTGGCACAAAGCCTATCTTATTCCAAATAGTCATCCGCTACCATCGAGCGGAATTTCAAGGTGATCACCGTTCCGGGCTTCACCATGGTTCCCGGAGCCACCGATTGCTCGTAAACCTCGGCATCGGCACCTCTGGAGCCTTCAATTTTTACATTCAGGTCATATTGCATCAAAAGTCCGTTGGCAAGAGTCGCGTTCTTTCCGACGAGATCGGGCATCTGCACGCTCTCTGTCGGGGTGGCATCTCCCACATACAGGATGATCTTTCCTGTTTCCTTCTGCACAAGGCTTCCCGATGCGGGGCTCTGTGCCTTTACAATAGCGTCCTCGCCTGCCGTACCAATGATCTCATAGGAAAGACCTGATTTTTTGATCGATTCAGTCGCCTTGTTGACGCTCCATGAGCGATAGCTGCCTACCTTCTGTGCAAGCTTTGCCTCCTCCTCGGGGGTGTAGATCGGCTCCACACCAAGGTAAGGCAGAATATTTTTCAGTGTCGCGCCCACATAAGGTGCGGCAACCGTGCTTCCGTATGCTCCCTTTTGGGGATCGTCCACCATAATCAGAATGGCAACCTGTGGATCATCCGCGGGAGCAAACGCCACGGTGGAGCAAACATAGGCTTCGGGGAACGACAGCGTGATCACGTCGCCGCGGGTAACGATTCTTCCCTCGGTGACCGATTGATCCTTTACGGTTCCGTAAATTCCGGTTCCCTCGATAACGAAATTCAGCCCAAGCTCCGCAAGCGTCGCCTTGGCACGCTCCAGGGTCATTCCCCTGAGCTTCGGCATGGTTACGGGAGAGGAGGCATCTGCCTTGGTGTAAAGGATCACCACTCCGTTTTCCTTAACCATTTTGGTGTTTGCCTTAGGATTCTGAGAAAGGATCACGGCATCGTCACTCTTGATGCCTACCGCCTCCGTGCGAAGTCCCGCCGCTTCCAGCGCCGCCTTGGCTTCGCCTAAGCTCATGCCCACGTAATTTTCTACGCTCACAGTGGAATGTCCCGTATCCTTTTTCTCGGAGGTTCCTGTTTTTGCCGCCACGCGGTAGCCCGCTACGTAGGCATTCTTTGCGCCCCCGTTTCCGGAAACGCCTTCCTCTAACATTTCGGAAATGGTATCGCACACTTCCTTACTGACCACGGTTCGCTTGACCTCGGTCTTATGTCGGTAAATGGTGTTTCCCGCCTTATCGGTGATCTTTTCCACCAGATAGGGGGTCATCAGCACACCGTCATTGGCGACGGCGGAAATCGCTGAAATCTGTTGCAGAGGTGTTACGTTGAAGTTCTGACCGAATGCATAGATCGCAAGATCCAGTTCGGTCATCAGGGATGGATCGATGAACAGACCGCTTCCCTCGCCGGGCAGGTCAATGCCGGTTTTTTCTTTATAGCCAAAGGCTTTCACATACTGATTGTAGGTATCGATCCCGATCAGCTCACCGAGGGTCATGAACCATACGTTGCAGGATTGCTGCAAGCCCTCGGAGAGATTCAGAGAGCCGTGTCCCTTCAGCTGATGGCAATGGATCTTCTGCCCGAGAACCGTTTTGTGTCCGGGGCAAAGCACCGAGGAAGGGATCTCGCTTTCTCTTTCCTCCAGCGCCATGGCGGTGGTAATGATCTTAAATGTAGAACCGGGAATGTAGCTCTCGGTCACTGCCTTGTTGGACCAGGTTCCGGTCAGGAGCTCCATCTGATATTTGCTGTATTCGTCGCTTCCCGCCTCGTAGCCGCTTGTTTCAAGCAGCTTCTTGGTGGCTTCGCTCATGGTTCTGGGGTTGTTCAGATCAAAGGGCGAGGAGACTGCCATGGCAAGTACCGCTCCGGTCTTGATGTCCATCACAATGCCTGCGGCTCGGTTCATGGCAACGTGATTGGTTGCCGTTGCGGCCAGCTGCTCCTCAAGGTAGGTCTGAATGGTTGCATCGATGGTGGTAGTCAGATCGTATCCGTCCACCGCCTCAATGCAGTTGGCATAATCAAAGGGCATGACGTTTCCGTAGGAATCTCTGGCGGTCACGTAGTAACCGTCCACGCCCTTCAGATATTGATTGTACTGATATTCGAGACCGTAGAGTCCGATGCCGTCATCGCTGGTAAAGCCAATGGCATGAGCGGCAAGGGTCCCTCCCGGATAATATCTTGTGTTCTGCGCCTCCAGATAGATCATGGTGCCGAGCCCATGCTCGTTGATAAACGCACGAACCTTATCTGCGGTTTCCTCATCTACCTTCTTGGAAATGGTCCGGTCAAGCTTATTGGAGTATTCGGTAAGCTCGTGATGGACCTTATCGTAGGTGACTCCATCCAAAAGCTCGGAAAGTCCCCTTGAGATCAGATCCCGATAATCGGTAGGATCTCCCTTTTCCACCTCGCTCTGTGCGCTCTTCACACCCGAGGGGGAAACAAACACACGGTAGGTGGTGATATTGGTTGCCAGCACCTTTCCGTTTCGGTCGTAGATCTTTCCGCGATTGGCGGGAATGGGGGTCTCGGTTGTGATTTGATCAAGAACCTTTTTTTGATATTTTTTAAAGTCTACGGTCTGAACCAAAAGGATTCTGATCAGAAGTACAAGAAAAACGGCGAGGATGATGATACCGAGTACGGTCGATCGCTTTACAGCCGACGTGCTGATCGATTTCTTCGCCATTCTCTTCCTCCTTCTATTCTCTCCTTGAGTCGTTTGAAACGGTAGTATTATATGAGAAGCGGAGGATTTATATGCGTCAGTCTAAGCTGATCCCGAAGGCTGCCAGAAGTGTAGCAAGTCCCACGTTTTCGGGTTCTTTTTCCTCGGGAGTAATAATCGTTTCTTCTCCGTTCAATGTCATGTACTCATTTTCCGCATACTTGCGGGCGATCATGCCAAGGCTCTTTGCCTCCTTGGCGATCTCTTCGGCATCGTACTTCAAATCAAGCTTCGCTTCCAGCTCCACCTGCTCTGCCTCCAACCGCTGAATGGTTGCCTGCGTCTTGCCAACCTCTCCCGATGCATTTCCCAGCAGGACCGATCCGCTGACGATCAAGCCGAGGGAAAGGGTGAATACCGCGATTCCCGAAAGCACCGCCGCGGGGATGCGGAATTTTCTGCCTTCCTTCCGTCCCTCCTTGCGTTCTACGGGGAACCATTCGGTTGCAAGTGCCTTCAATGCCGATTTGACCTGTGCTAAATGGCCCTCCTTTCCGTTGGGCTCGGAGGCGGCGCGACCGTTGGCGCTTCGTCTCTGAGGCACGGCGGAATTCTCCCGGACCGTGGGAGCATAGAATGCTCGACGGGTCTTGAAGTAACGAACAAAGTCGTCGGAAGTCATATATTTACTTCCCTGATATTCACCGTTGCGGTAGCGATCCGCAATCTTGCTTTCGGCATCAAAGAGGGTATATGCCTCGGGAGCCATGCTCCGAACCTCGGCTTCTCTGGCCGTCTGCGACGCAAGCTCGCCCTTGACGTTCTCGGAAAATCCTCTGCCACGGTAGCGGCGACGAAGCTCCTCCAAGCAACGACCGTAGGAATCGTTTGTATATTCACAGGCCATAGTTTCCTCCTCTGCCGTATCGCGGCATCTTTTTCGTCTTTATCCTAAACTCGTTTCATCAAAGCTTTTCCGCGACCCGAAGCTTGGCGCTTCTGGAGCGGGGATTTTCCTCCAGCTCCTCCTTCGAGGGGAGGACGGGCTTGCGGCTGATCACCCGAACCGTTGGCTTTTTGCCGCACACACAAATGGGAAAATCCTTGGGGCACTCACAGCCCTTGGCAAGATCCGCGAAGGTCTGCTTCACGATGCGATCCTCCAAGGAATGAAAGGTAATGATCGCGATCCGTCCGCCAGGCTTCATCAGCGATACTGCGTCCCGAATGGCGGGCTCGATCACTGAAAGCTCTCCGTTTACCTCAATGCGAATCGCCTGAAAGCTTCTTTTGGCGGGGTGATGTCCCCCTTCCCTTGCGGCGGGGGGCATGGCATATTTGATCAGATCACTCAGCTCGGCGGTGGTCTCAATGGGCTTTTTCGCTCTCGCTCGAACGATTGCCGAGGCAATGGCGGGAGCGAATCGCTCTTCGCCGTATTCGTATAAAATTCTTTTCAGCTCTGCTTCACTGTACTCGTTGACCACTCGGTACGCATCTAAGGAACCTCTTGCGTCCATTCTCATGTCGAGGGGCGCATCGGCTTGATAGGAAAATCCTCTTTCGGGAGTATCCAGCTGGTAGGAGGAAACACCGAGGTCCAACAAGAGACCGTCGATGCCGTCGATCCCCAGATCCCGACACACACGGGCAACCTCACAGAAATTGCTCCGAACCACCTGCGCTCTCTCGCCCAAGGGAGAAAGCCTGGCGCTTGCCGCTTCAATGGCGGCTGCATCCTGGTCGATGGCGATCAGCCGTCCCGTCTTTAAGCGAGAGGCGATCTCAAAGGAGTGACCTCCGCCTCCTGCGGTTCCGTCCACGTAGATGCCATCCTCGCGGATGTTCAAGCCCTCTATGCACTCGTTCAGCAAGACCGAACGGTGGGAAAATGTTCCGCTCATATTCTCTCCTTAGAGTCCGTAGGATTCAAGAAGATCCTTCATACCCACCAGATCCTCTTCCTCAACCATTGCGGCGTAGTTCACGTCGGACCAGATCTCGGCGTATCCGCCGCATCCAACGATCACCGCATTCTTCTCCAGCTCCGCATGGAGAATCAGATCGGGAGTCAGGACGATTCGTCCCTGACTGTCGGCACTGACCTGTGCCGCGTTTCTGCTGAGGGCACGGATGATTCGATCCTTATCCTTACCGTCCAGCTTCTTGATGGGTTCGATATACGCATCCCATTCCGCCATGGAATAAACACGAAGGCAACGCTCACGGATGCTCTTGGAGACAACAAAGGTCTCTCCCAGCTCTTCTCTGTGCTTGGCAGGGATAAAGATTCTGTTTTTGGGGTCTAAGTTATGCTTAAATTCGCCTGACAGCATGGGGTTGCCTCCTTTCGGTGTTTTTGATGCATTCCTCGGCGCCAAATCCTTGCGCGCGTACGCGTATAATAATCGGTAGCGTTTTTGCTACCCTCCATTTTGCTTTCAACCTCGTGGTTTTGGGTGTTTTTTGCTACACTTTGCTACACTTTCCACCATTTCGCCCCACTCGGATGGTATTATTATAACCGATAACATTTTTTTTGGCAAGAGGAAAATGAAAAATTCCGAAAATATTTTTCAAAAAAAGTGATTTTTTTCGTAACTTTTTTATGAAAAGCTACAAATCTCCCTCTCTTTTTTCGATTTCTTCCACGAATTTACATTTTTTTACATTTTTATGGTATTTTGATGGATTCTTGACCGGCAACAAAAAAAGAAGAGCAATCTTTCGATCACTCTTCCTTATTGTTTCATGATGTGAATACGTTCTTATGCGTCCACGTCGATCTCGTAGTGCCAGCCCTCTCCGTAGAATTTCATTTGGGCATCAAACTGCCCGATCTTGCCGAGGGTCAGCTCAAAGTTCAAGGTCTCTCGGTCTTCCATGAGCGTGAAATTGGAGAGCTGTACGCAATCGAGCTCCCCGTCCCGTCTGGTATCGACCATGGTCAGGGTCTCCTTTTTCAAAAAGCCCGTTTTGTCATCCACCTGCGCCACGTACAGGGGGAATCTCGGGAAGTTCACGTACGCCGTATGGTCGGAGATATTTCCGAACCAATATAGCTTTCCGTTTTTCGAGGAACGTCGGAGGGCGGATATGGTGGCGCCGGAATAGATCACCTCACGGTCGTCAAAATGCCAAGGGTAGACATCCGTAAAGGTCTTTCCTCTGTCGTCCGAATAGGCAAACCATTTGAAGGAAGGGGTTCCCTCCTCGATCCTTGTATTCCACTTGGGATTGATCACGTTCGATCCTCTCATGACGAGCAGGATCCGTCCGCTTTCCAACTCGGCAAGAATGGGTTCGCAGATGCCTCTGGAGGAACGGAGATCGTCCAGGATCACGGGGTTGGAGAAGGTAAAATCATACTGCTCGGTTTCCTGATTATATTTTCCCACCGCAACGATGATACAAGAGTGAAGCTCGGGAGAGCTTGGGAACACCCGATTGACGTCCAATCCCGCCATCTTACATCCGACAGAAACGGGAATGCTGACGGGAAGCGCAATATCTCCGTTTTTCAGAATGATGACAGGATTCTGGAATCCATTGTTCTTTTCAAGATATTCCTTGTCTCTCGGATTTTGGGGATCGAATTCCTTTCCGTCCTCAAACATGATCATATGATCCGAAAAAGGCTCTTTTTCCCCTTCGCGGTAGAGAGCGATGGACTGATGGTCAAAAAAGGTTCTTGCGCCCGTTGCCCAAAACTCCTTGTACGCCGCCTTATGTCCGCCGATAAAATATCGGTAAAAGCCAGAAACGACCCAGTGGTTATGATGGGGATTCCATACTCTCGGACAAGGATCGTACAGCATCTCGTCCTCACCGTACTCTACGGAAAAGCTCTCCGCTTCGATGGGCATCCAATCTCCGTAGGTCTTGCCGTTGTCCTCGCTGAGCCGATATTGGGAGGTATAAACGTAATCGCTTTCCGCTTGCACCGATTGGATCTGCTTGCAGCGAAGTCCTTCCGGCTCAAGATACTCACGAAAGTACGATACGATCCCCTGCCCCTTGACCGCTTCGCTTTGCTTGGTTTTTATTACCTTTATCATAAACACCTCTCAAATTATTGATCCGAAAGACGGATCCTCGTGGCTACGGTCTTATATTCCCCCATCTCGGCAAACCAATGGGACATCAATACGTCCCCGTCGGAAAGCAGAATATCGGGCTCGAAGAAGTCGAATTTCATCTCGAATTCTCTAGCGTAGGTGAGGTCGTTTTCACCGTTTACATACTCTCTGTCAGGGGCACCGATGGCAATTTTTGCCCCCGACATCTCTCTTAGGCGCCGAGACGCGCCCGCGTGGTCGATATGACCGTGAGTTAAAAGGATATATTTTATATCACCGGATGAAAATCCGAGCGTTTTCATATTTTCGATAACGACGGGCAGGCTCTCAAGGTAGCCCGCATCGAAAAGTATAATTCCCTCTCCCGTATCGACGATATGCGTTGATGCGGGACGGGTGCCGACGAAATAAAGATTACCGAAAATCTTTGTCGGCGGTACGAAATCTCTTTCCTTTACGTATGCTTCCATTTTTCTGCCTCCAATGCGTTATCCAAACAAAGTGCAACCGATTGCACTCATATTATAGCACCCGTTTTCCGTCTTGTCAAGGGAAAAACTAAAAAACGGCGGAAATTTCCGCCGTTTTGCAGTCTTATCTTGAATATTCACGGGAGATATCAACGACGACCCGCTCGCGCCTTGACTTCTCCGCTCCGTAACAGACGAGGTGGCTGTTTATCGAATCCGCAAGGACTGTGGTGGAGGGAGAGGTAGCCTCGCCCGACATATATCTCACGACGTCGCGCATCGTATAGTAATCACCGCCAAAGTGTCCCGTAATCGAGTTTTTGTCCTCGTCGCCCTCAAGCTTTGCAATCTCGTTAAGGTCAACCACGGTTTCCTGAAGCTCGCCGATGCCACCGACGAATTTTCTTACGGTAAACTTGTTTTCACCGATTGAGCCAAGAATTTCGCCATTCTCGCAGAGTATATGTATACGTCTGCCCGCGGTCATCGTTCCGCCAACCATATTTAGCGTCGCAACAGAGCCGTTTTTATACTGAACCATCACGCTCTGTCGGTCAACGATGTCCATATCCTTTATCTTATAGACGCACTGACCGTAGATATCATGCTTTAAATACTCGACCTTTTCTTCTCTTGTGATCTCTTCGTAGGGCTTGTTTATCCTGCACCAGGTGTAATCGGGAATGGTGTCGCGCTCAAGCTCGCACTTTATCGCGTCGAAGATACATTCATCCTTCTTCGGACACTGATAGCAGAACTGCGTCGCGCCCTCGGGCGCATTCTTTTCGGTAAATTGCGCTCTCTCGCCGAAGCTCGATACAAGATATGGCTCGGTTGCATTGTTGAGCCAGCACATAAGGTCTGTATCGTGACAACACTTTGCAAGGAGCAGTCCCGATCCGCATTCCGCCTCGCTGTGCCACTTGCCTCTCACGTACGCCTTGACGAAATGCGCCATACCTACGTGCTCGTTAAGCTGCATATTCATGACCCTGCCAAGCTCGCCGCTATCAAGGATCTTCTTTATCTCGGAGTAGAATGGGGTGTATCTTAAAACGTGGCAAACAACCACGCGACGTCCCTTCTGCTTTGCAAGCCTTTCAATGTGTAAAAGCTC
>JAFVRI010000013.1 GCA_017504335.1 Clostridia bacterium | reverse complement strand
GTTATATTCTTAAGGACAGTTTTTAAGGATCAAGGGTAAACAAGTATACCAAATAACAAATAAAAATACGAGAAACCTTGCGGCGTTTCTCGTATTTTTATTTTGTTCATCTACGTTTTTTATATTTATCGAGAAGCTCATTGATCTTGAGCTTTACAACAATCCTGCTTCGTACTCTTTCATAAAAACAATCTACCTCGGGAAACGGAAGAAACGAACCGCCAACTCGCTCACGAAACAGACGGTTCATTCGTATCTTGTAGCGTTTACTTGGCGGAGGTACTTCAATATCCCCGATTTCTTCTTCGCTTTCCGGATCAAATTCGGGGAAACAAAGCAAATAGTAGTCGAACTCGTCACAACAGCACTCAAAGCCTTGCTCTCCGTTGCCAAGACAAACGGAAGGCTCTCCGGGCGTAAGTTCTACGTCGGTAATATCTATTGCTCTTTTTTGAACGTTTTTTATCATATATCCCCCAATCAGCAATAAAAAAGGTGCGCTCCAATAGAGAACGCACCGAAAAATGCGTTTCCATTGTTGCCACACAATTCTCAACAAACTCAGGATACTCTCCTTCACACGTCGAGTAGAAATCGCATTTTTGCCAAATCCATTATCGACGTATGAAAAAAGGTATAGTTATAAAACCCTCTAAAAAAAATAGAGAGCTATCCCGTAAAATTTGTTGATTGAATTATGTGGCGCTTCTATTATATCATTATTTTTGATATTTGTAAATACATTTAGCGAAGTTTTATTAAATCTCCTTTCGAAATATACCGTATTCCTGCAGAACTGTCTGCGTGGTTTTTTTGCTTCTTCACGTTTCACTAATTCGTGTACGAATCATAGGTAAAAGTGAATGGTGGATCCGCTCTATCATGTCATCACTCCCACTCTCATACAATATACCGAATCATCTTTCACTTGACATCCTTTCGTTTTTATGGTAGAATAATGTCGCAAAAGTTCTAAATTTATATAAGGGAGACGGATTATGTATTCGACGTTACATGGTATTTTTGCGGACAAAACGGGAGGCACGGTGTTTACCTGCTTCAGCCTTTGGCACTTTTTCTACATTTTTCTGACGATCGGAACGATCGCTCTGGTCGTTTGGCGCTTCAAAAACAAAGAGCAGTGCGCGAAGGATCTGGTTCTGAGGATCGTTGCGGGAATCGCTTTCGGTCTTTATATGCTTGACTTTTTCGCCATGCCCCTTGCCTACGGAGAGATCGACGTGGATAAGCTTCCGTTCCATGCTTGCACGTCCATGTCCATCCTTTGCTTTGCCAGCCGAAACAGCAAATTTCTCAGAAAGTATCGCCTGCATTTTGCTATGCTCGGCATGCTTTCCAATCTGATGTATCTGTGTTACCCTTCGGGCGTGATGTCCTATGAGATCCATCCGCTTTCTTACAGAGCGGTGCAGACCCTTCTGTTCCATTCCGCGCTGGTGGTACACGGAGTACTTACCTTGGTTCTGGATGACGTGAAGCCGTCCTTCAAGCGCAGCTATCGGGATGCGGCACTTCTTGGTATCATGACGCTCTGGGCGATCATCGGTAACGCAGTTTACAGCGGAGAGGTAGCGGAGGTCGGATACAAGCACGACTTCAACTGGTTCTTTGTGAAGGCAGATCCCTTTGGAATCCTGTCCGAGGAGATCGCCCTCTATCTTGCTCCCTTCCTGAATTTCGTAGCCTTCTTCGGGCTGGAGCTTCTGATCTGTCTTGGCTTTTCGATCATTCGCAAAAGACAGCAAAAGAAGGAGCCGGCGCAATCATAAGTTAAAAGCGGTATGCATTTGCATACCGCTTCAGTCTGTCGAAAAAGTCATTCCGAAGAGAGACTTTTGCAAATACTCCTCATCCACCATTTGCTTAGGCAATTGGTCCCCCTTCTCCCACAGGAGAAGGCTTATAATATGTTTGCTCGATCTTGACAAACATTTCAAAAGAGAGTATAATGAAAAAAAGAGTTTGCACGGGAGGAGTCGAATATGTATTGCAGATATTGCGGTGCCGATATGGGAAATGGAACGGTATGTCCGCGTTGTGGCAGAGTGGATAACGAGGCGGCATGGAATGCCTATCATTCTCAGGGACAGTACTATAATCCGTATCCGTACGGTGTTCCGCCGCAGCCCACCTATTCGAGTTGGGCGATTGCGGGCTTTGTCCTTGCCTTGGCGGGTATTTTCTTCGGATTGGTTTGTGCCATCCTCGGCTTGGTGTTCTCCAACAAGGCGCTGAAGGAGGTATATACGCCCCAATATAAGGGCTTGGAACTGGCTCGGGCAGGACGCATCATTTCCATTGTGGGGCTTAGCATTTACGGAGGTCTCGTTTTGCTTGCGATCCTTTTCTCAATTGTGTTTTCGTTTACTCTCATGTTTTAAGAAGCTTGAGTCATACGCTTGTGGGAGCGTATGACTCTTTTATTTTTCTTGACTCTCCCTTGAGAATGTGGTAAAATAAAAGGGAAGAAACGAAAGGTGGAACGGGCATGGATTATCTTCAGAAATTGCAATATCATTACAAGCCAAAAAAGGGTTGGGTCAACGACCCAAACGGATTGATCGAATACAAGGGGTACTATCATCTGTTCTATCAGCACTGTCCCGACTATGAGGTGCCTACCTCCAAGCAGCCCATGCATTGGGGACATGCCCGCACCAAGGATTTTCTCACGTGGGAGGAGCTGCCCGTGGCGCTGTATCCAGACTGTACCTACGATGACGGAGGATGTTGGTCGGGAACTGCCATTGAAAAGGACGGGCTTCTCTATCTTTTCTATGCCTCGGTACGACCGAACGCCACCGATCAGACCGTCAGCGTGGCGATCTCCTCGGATGGGATCCATTTTCAAAAATATGAGGGCAATCCCGTGATCGACCACTATCCCGTGGATGGCGGTCCCGATTTTCGGGATCCCGCTGTCTGTGAGATCGACGGCAGCTACTACTGTGTCATGGCAACGGGTCATCCCGAAACACGGACGGGGCGGCTGTTGCTTTACCGCAGTGAGGATCTTCTTCACTGGGACTACGTGGGCATCATGAGCGAATGGGCGGATTGCCGCTATACCGAATGCCCGTCCCTGATGGCGACAGGTGACCGTTATCTTCTGTCGGCATCGGTTTGTCCCTTGGAATCGAGACATTATTTTTCCATGATGCTCGGACGGCTTGAGGACGGAAAATTTTATATTGAGCACTCCGGCTCGGCGGACAAGGGCCCCGATCAGTATGCGGGTCAGATCTTTCGGGACAGTCGGGGACGGAATATCCTGATCGCATGGGTTCCCGGTTGGAAATACAAGGGCTATGCCGAGAAGGATGTGGGCTGTATGTCTCTGCCTCGGGAGGTATTTCTCAAGGACGGGCAGATCTGCTGTTATCCCGTGGAGGAGGTGCGCCATCTTCTTTCCGACGAGGACCCTTACGTGAAGCGAACCGAACGCGGATTTGTCGTGGAGCGGGAGGGAAGGAGCCCTGTGGTATATGAGGGTGCGATCGACGACCTGAAGATCCTGCGGGACGGCTATGTGCTGGAGGTCTTTGTCAACGGTGGCAAAGAGGTTTACACCGTTTTACTGTGAGGAGTGCGTATATGATCAAAAGCCGAAGAGTTTTATTGGGACTTTCGGGCGTGTTCGTCGCCGCGGAGGTGACTTTGGGGGTATTGCTACAGGTCAGTGAGGGAAGAGGACCCGCGATCTATTCCTATGCCGCGGTGATTTTGGCATGTCTCTTTTTTGTCCTCTTTTTCGAACGCACCCATTCCTATGTATGGACACAGCTTGCGCTGCTTCTGACCGTTTGTGCCGACTACTTTTTGGTCTGGTCAGAGGAGCAGCAGAAGCTTCCCGCCATGGTCTGCTTCTTAGGGGTACAGCTTGCTTACGGCATGCGTCTTTGGATGGAGGAATCGTCCCGTGGACGGATGTGGCAGGGGCTTCTTCGAGGGGCAATATCCGTATTTGCCATGGCACTGACATGGATGGTTCTCGGAGAGAATGCCGATGCCTTGGCACTTGTTTCCATGGTCTACTATGCCAATCTCTTCTCGAATCTGCTTTGCTCGGCGATTCGCTTCCGCGAGAGGTGGCTGCTCTCCGTTGGCTTTTTCCTCTTTTTGCTGTGTGATACGGTGATCGGTCTGTCCATGCTTGGAGACTATCTTTCCGTGGCGAAGGAGGAATGGCTACAAAGACTTCTGCATCCCGGCTTTAATCTGGCGTGGGTCTTTTATTTGCCCTCTCAGGTGTGTCTGGCGCTGAGTCTGCTCCCCTTGAAAATCAAAAAAGGAAATCTCTGAAAAAGAAATCCGTCGGATCCTCGGGCGTCCCGACGGATTTCTTTTTGGATTACTTACGACTAGTTTTTTGGTCGCTTTTTGAAAAAAGCTTGGCAAGGGGTAAAGATAGTTTGGAATCGGATTTTGGTCGCTTTTGAAAAAGCTCCGCAAAACTTTTATTACAAAATATGGCTTGGGGAAACACAGACTCCTCGTCTTTGTGTGACGGGTAGGCGATTCTTTTTTCTCTAAGGTAGAAATCCGTCGGACCCTGCTGCGTCCCGACGGATTTCTTTTTGGTTTATAACGGGGCGTCGAGGATGTCGCCCCGAGAAAGAATCGCCAACCGATTCCTTCCTGTGAGAATCCTTCCAAAGAAAGGCTCCCTTGTGTAAAGGGAGCTGTCGCGAAGCGACTGAGGGATTGTACTCGTGGCAAAAAACATCATAAAACAATCCCTCCGTCACGGCAAGCCGTGCCACCTCCCTTTACACAAGGGAGGCGAAAGAAGGTCGCCACATCTGTGACGGTAGGGCGACTATCGCAAGTGTCGAATCATTCGGCGAGTCTATAGGCTCAGCGTGTGGAATGTCCCAAGGGGGGCTTGTGCAAGCCATCGGCACGGCCGGTGGTCTTGACTAGGAATCCATGGGGACGTGAAAGACGGTATCCCCATCAAGGGGGAGATCGCGAAACGAATGGGAGCGGACGGTGCGGTTCCCATAGGTGGTATAGGAATAGGAAAGGGCGGACAGGTCCATGCAATCGGTATAGACGGTATAGATGGGCTCGCCCTTGTCGGTTACGGAAAGCCCCTTGGGCTGTGCCACCGTGTCCATCAGGTGGAAAAAATCCTCGATTTTATGATCGGCATTCCATTGCAGATGCTCTCTTCCGTAGACCGCCCGCACAAATCGGGAGGCGGAGGAGCCGTCTCCCGGAAGCCCCATGGCACCCATTCCGCGGGAGTAGGGAGACAGCGAGAGGGAGGGCGCAAGATGATTTTCGGGGGGGATGGGGGAAAGCGAAAGGTAGTCGGAAAGATGAGTCATGTGATAGGGAAAGGGAGGCTCGTTGGTCAGCACTCCCACGGGGTTGTCGTAGATCCTCAGCTCCTCGGCGGTTGGCTCTGCCACGAAGGATTTGCGCAGGTCCGCAACCATCCAATGCAGAGGGGTGGTGGGCAGCTCCTTGTGCGCCGCATCGTCGGTAATGTGTGCCTTCTTCAGAAAATCTTTTGCCTCCTCTGCCGATTGGCATTGGCTAAGCAGGGCGGGGATGACCTCAAAGGAGGCAAGATTCCGATAGGAGGGCTTGGGGGGCGCGTAGTGGGCGCTGACGGGAAAATTCAGAGCGGCAATGGCGACTCCTGCCTCGTTCATGCCGTCATAATAAAAGGCGCGTCCGTCTCGGACATGGGCGCATCCCCAAAACGCAAGGTGGCGCGAAAGAGGATTGTCGTAGAGAAAAGAAAGGGGACAGCCTCGCGGGGTCAGGGTGACGGATTCCCCGAAGGAGCACTCCAGGTCCAGCGTCCGTCCGAACAAATGATCTTTATGAATCGCGGTACACATATCAATCTCCTTTTGGTTCATACTAATAGTATCCATCGAAAAAAATCAATTATGTAAGGAGAAACGATATGATCGAGCAGGATACGATTAAACTGTTAAGGGAGTGTGACGCAGGGGTCAAAATGGGTGTTTCCGCCATCCGAGAGGTGTTGGACTACGTGAAGGACGCAACCTTAAAGGAGCATCTGGTGGATTGCAAGCTGGCGCATGATGCGCTGGAAAAGGAGATCGAAAAGAAGCTTGGGGATTTCCATGACGAGGGCAAGGAGCCCAGTCCCATTGCCAAGGGGATGTCTTGGATGAAGACCAACATGAAGCTTGCCATGCATGAGTCGGATCATACCATTGCCGACCTGATCACCGACGGGTGCAACATGGGCGTGAAAACCCTTTGCCGTTATCTCAACGAATATGCCGCGGCAGATGAATTTTCCAAGGACGTAGCCAAGCGGCTCATCAAGCTGGAGGAGCAGCTTGCCGTGGGTCTGCGGGAATATCTGTGAGTCAGATCACCAGAATGTCGTCTGCTTCTTCGGTTCGGCAGATGTTGTAGGTATATTTCCGTCCGAGCTTGGTGTGATCGGCAAGAATGATCCGCTTCTCGGAATTCTGAAAACCGATCCGTACGATCTCGGCGGTATGCTCATCCTCCACCGAAACCGTGCCATCCTCCGAAATGCCGTCGCAAGCAAGGAAGGCAATGTTGGAATTGACCGATCGCAGAAAATATTCCGCGCCTCTTCCGATGAGCATTTTATTTTGCTCCACGTATTCACCGCCCGACAAAATACAGCGGATCTTCATTTTTGACAGAAGAAGCATGAACTGAACCGAATTGGTGATGACGCAAAGATCCTCGTAGCGCTTCAGCGAGGGAAGAAGAAAGGCACAGGTGGAGGAGGCGGGCAGAAAGATCGTTTGACCGTTTTCCAGATAACGCTCGGCACGCTTGGCAAGGTCCCGCTTTTCTTTTTCGTTGATGTGCATACGCAGATCAATGGAATAGTCCATGTCCTTTTCGATCGCCATGGCACCGCCGTGATAACGGCGCAAAGCACCCTCCCGCTCCATGTACGCAAGATCTCTGCGCACCGTCATCTCGCTGACATAGAGCGTTTTGGCAAGGGTGTGTACCGATACTCTCTGCCTTTTCTCTACCAATTCCATGATCTGATTTTGCCGTTCGTTGAATTTCATATCCCTTGCCTCCGTGTTTGATGCATGTTCGATGATCGATCGTTCGAACAAATCTTGTGTTTTATTTGTTCGTATGATATGATTGTATCACAGTTTGAGAAAAAGGGCAAGGGAAAATGGAATTTTTGCTTTCAATTTTGAAGAATCCGTATTTTGTGCAGGGGATCGGCTTTTTGGGAACCCTGCTGGTTGCCATCGGGATGCAGCAAAAGCAGTATCACCGTATCGTGGCATGTAAGATCTCCAATGAGCTGATCAGCGGTTTTCAGTATCTGCTGTTGGGCGGATATACGGGCATGGTGGTGAATTTTGCCAGCTGTATTTCCAACGGGGTGTATTGGTTGCGTATCCGAAAAGGGAAGAGCACATTGCCCTTTCAGATCGTATTCGGCATCATGTTTGTGGTCATCGGATCGCTTTCCTGGCACGGATGGGTCAGTATCTTCGTGATCCTTGCCAAGCTGATCTCGTCGATTGCATTGGGGATCAATAACACGAGGGTCATTCGAATCCTCAACCTGATCAGTACCCCTTGCTGGCTGATGTATAACATCTATATGTTCAACATCGCGGGAATGTGCAGTGACCTGATCATGCTGACCTCGGTGATCTCAGCGATCATTCGGATCGATGTTTTGAAGAAATGAACGCAAAAACAAAAAG